>DASRKU010000419.1:0-5066 GCA_035648815.1 Verrucomicrobiia bacterium
CATCGCTGATGGCGAGCTGTCTGCCATCGGGAGAAATGCCGTGGTCATTGTTGCAATGGATGGCCGAGCCGGTGTCCAGCGCCTGGGGCGTGCCGCCGGAGACCGGTATTCTGTAAATCAGGCCTTTGCTATTGAAGAGCAGGTACAAGCCGTCACGGGACCAATTTGGAGCTTCGATGTGATCGGTCGTGTGATACAGGACCCGGCGATCCATCGACGCGATGGGAACCGTTTCGAGCGTGCTGCAGATTTTGGGAACGGCGGGTTGTGGCGACGCTGGGGATTCCAGTTGGACATCGGAAAACACAACTTGTTCCATCGCGTTGCTATCGTGCGCGCAGACCCCAATCCCAACATAGTACGGCTCTTCAAAATGAATTGGAAAGGAGCCGCCTGCGGGGTGCAGTTCTTCGTTGCCCCAGGCAATGGACATGGAGGCGTAATCGCCTCTTTTTTCTATGCGGAGCCTCGACGGGCCCGAAACAGCCGACTGGATCTCGCGCGTTGGCCCTCCCTGGGTTTCGCGGTATTGAAGGGAGGTCAGCCCGTTCCCGTGCAGTGCCGCGTCGGCATAGGGAGAATCGGGGTTGAGGTTCTGGCGCACGATCAGGCACGCTTTGCGATGCGCGTTCCCGCCCTCGGTTTTCCAGCGGATCGTCGCCGTGAGCGCCGCGTCGCCGGACATTTTCTTCCACACGAAATGAAAGTCATCATTCGTGAACCACATGTTTGCTCCGCCCCCGGAGACCTGGTAGGAGCCTTTGGCGGAGTCGAACTCAAGAGAGCCTGCCCGGCGGACCTGGCCGATGTCAATTTGGCCTGAGAAGAGTCCAAGGCTGGAGGATTGGCCGAAACTCGATGAAACCCCAGCCAGCAGGATGGCGGCGAGCGGCAGGCACACGAAGAATTTTAAGGTCATGGACTTTATCCGGTGTTCACGCGTGCGGCTGCGCGTCAATAGGTCACCGTCTTGAGATACTGCAGGCTCTGCGGAATCTGTTCGACCGACGCGGGAGATTCGTCCTCGATGATATACCATTTTACCCCCGCCCTGGCAGCCGCGCGGAGAATGGGAACGTAATCAATTTTTCCAACCCCGAGCGCGACATCGTTCGAGACGTCGGAATGGCCGGTGAGCAGCCCGGTCGGAGTGCCCTCTTTCATCCCTTTCACGTGCAGCAGTTCCCAGCGATTGCCGTACTTGTCCAGCAGCTTCACAGGATCCTGGCCCGGGTGCACAATCCAGAACACGTCCATCTCGAATGACACATGCTTGGGATCGGTCTCGGACATCATCAGGTCCAGGAGTGTGCCGTCCTTGTACGGCTGAAACTCATATCCATGCACGTGGTACATGAACTTGAGGCCATGCTTCGCCAAAGCCTTGCCCGCGTTGTTGAACACCGCGATCGCTTCCCGGCAGGTCTTCTCATCAAAGGGAACCTTGTCATCGTGCGGAATCCATGCCGCGCCCACATATTTCAACCCGAAGATTTTTGCGTCCCTGGCCAGGGACTCGACGTTGGTGCGGAAACTGTCGTAAGAAAAGTGTCCGCTCACGGCCTGCAGGCCGCGGGCGTCCAGTTGCGATTTGAACTGTTCGGGTGTGAGGCCGTAGGTGCCCGCCAATTCCACGTAATGGACGCCGAATCCCTTGACGATGTCCAGCGTTCCCGGCACGTCCTTGGCAAACTGGTTTCTCAAGCTATAGAGCTGCAACCCCACTTGCCCGTCAAAATGATGCTCGGCTGCGGTCAACGCGACCTGCATTCCGGGGCTCAAGGTTGTAATCACCAGCGAACAAATGAGGGAAAGCCTCAGTCCAAAAGAGAGTTTCATGGGCGGTTTGTAATACGAACGAGGGGATTTGGGAAGAGGAAAAGGAGTCGAGGGTCGAGGGTCGAGGGTCGAGTGCAGGGAGAGTCGGCACCCCCGAAGGGGATGAGAGATAGTAGCCGGAGGTCGGAGCGCCAGCGAAGACCTCCGGCTACTATCTTGCAACCCTTTGGGTTTGCCGGCTGCTCGCAGCTCAGCCCTTCGGATCGAATTTCATGCCGTATCTCAAGACCCTCTCACCTGTCACTTCTTACCTCTCACTTCCCTAGGCCGTATAAGTTCCCGACGCGGTTGTGCCGCCGTGGCCGGTCCAGTTGGTATGGAAAAACTGGCCGCGGGGCTGGTCGATGCGTTCGTACGTGTGCGCGCCGAAATAATCGCGCTGGGCCTGAAGCAGGTTGGCCGGGAGGCGTTCGGTGCGATACCCGTCGTAGAAGGCCAATGCCGTGCTGAATGCAGGCACCGGAATTCCTTTTTTCGCGGCGATGGCGACCACGTTGCGCCAGGAGCGCTGGCATTGCCGGATTGCTTTTTTGAAAAATGGATCCAACAGCAGGTTCATCAGCCTGGAATTTTTATCAAACGCTTCTTTGATTTTTCCGAGGAATGCGCTCCGGATAATGCAGCCCCCGCGCCACATCAATGCAATCCCGCCGTAGTTCAGGTTCCAGTGGTATTCCTTGGCCGCGGCGCGCATCAGCATGTATCCCTGCGCGTAGCTGATGATTTTCGACGCGTATAATGCCTGCCGGATATTCTCGATGAGTTTGGCGTTGTCTCCCTTGATCGCGGGATTTGGCCCCTTCAATTTTTTCGCCGCCGCCGCGCGTTCCTCTTTCATTGCCGAAACGCAACGGGCGTAAACGGCCTCCCCAATGAGAGTGATCGGGATGCCGAGCTCCTGTGACGATATCACGGTCCATTTACCGGTCCCTTTTTGACCCGCCGTGTCGAGTATTTTTTCCACCAGCGGCTGGCCGTCTGCGTCTTTAAAAGCCAGGATATCCCGGGTGATCTCGACCAGGTATGAATTGAGGTCTCCCTTGTTCCACTCGCCAAAAATGTCGTGCATCTGCTCCGCGGACAACCCCAGGCCGGTTTTCATCAGGTTGTAAGCTTCGCAGATCAATTGCATGTCTCCGTACTCGATTCCATTGTGGACCATTTTCACGTAGTGCCCGGCGCCGCCCTCGCCAACCCAGTCGCAACAGGGGACGCCGTTGTCGACCTTGGCGGCGATGCCCTGGAAAATTTCTTTCACGTGCGGCCAGGCCGCGGGCGATCCTCCGGGCATGATGCTCGGGCCATGACGCGCGCCCTCTTCTCCGCCGCTCACGCCGGTGCCGATATACAGCAGTCCTTTGCTTTCGACATATTTGACGCGCCGATCGGTGTCCTCAAAAAGGGAGTTGCCGCCATCGATGATGATGTCGCCGGGTTCCAAATGCGGCAGGAGATGATCGATAAATTCATCCACGGGTTTGCCCGCCTTGACCATGAGCATGACCCGGCGCGGCTTCTTGAGCATCGAAACCATTTCCTCGATGGAATGGGCGCCCAGCACCTTGGTGCCCTTGGCGTCCCTGGCCAGAAAATCGTCCACTTTGGAAACAGTTCGGTTGAACGCCGCCACGGTAAAACCGTGATCGTTCATGTTTAGAATGAGGTTCTGGCCCATAACAGCCAGGCCAATGACGGCAATATCAGCTTTTGGTTCCATAAATTGTTTCCCCGGATTTGGCCCGCGCGGGCTCAGGCTTTGGCGCCCAATTGCAACCGGCTGTCGCTTTCGAGCATGGTTTTGAGGTTCAGCCAGTTTGCCTCGTTCATATCGTTGAACGCGTGCAAATAGACAGCCACGGCTTCGGGCGGGTACTTGGCGACCAGCACATCCACCGCGGAACGGAGTTTCTCGTCTTCGATGGTCTTGGGCAGGTCCTCGACGACTCCCTCGCTGTTTTCAATACCGAGGGCATTGAGATAATCCACCAGCATGCCTTTGTACTTTTTGACGAGCCATGTGCGGATGAGGTTGCTGGCGACGGGTTCCAAGGCCGGCTTGGCGAGCGTGGCCAGGATGGTGGCATGACGCTTGATCTTGGGCTGGCGCGACATGAAAACGGGCCGGACATGGCAGGCTTCGGCCACCGCGGCGAGGACGCTGCGGTAGGTCGGCTTCTCGGATTCGAAAACGTACGTCAGGATGTCATTGGCCAGGCTCGGCGACATGAAGCCGAAGAGTTCGTGGGAGGTAAGCATTTAAATTTCCGGGTTCAACGTTCCAACTATCACAACTGAAATTCTATTTTTTTTCGCCAGTTCTGCGCAAGTCTGCTGTTCCAGCAGGAGAGTCTTGCCGGATTCCAGTCCCAGGGCCGAAATTCCTGCGGCGGCACAGGCCTCGAGGGTCTTCGGCCCAAGGCAGGGGATATCAAAACGCATGTCGTGGCTTGCCTTGGCGACCTTGACGGCCGTTGCGCCGCCGTCCTTGCCAGCCAGTTCCCCGCCGCGCAACAGGCACCGGTCAGTTCCCTCAAACCCTTCCACGGCCAGAACAGCCCCGTTCTTCACCACCACCATTTGCCCGATTTCAAGCCGCGAAATTTCCTTGGCAATCCTGTAGCCGAAGGCGATATCGGCGCGCTGCCCCGCCGATAATGTTGGCCCCAGCCGGAATTCGCCGGAAGGCATCAGCGGCTGCAGCCACGGCGTGGCCTCGATTAATTCCACGCCGTCCTTCCCCAGTTCGTCGGCAATTGCCCGAAAAATCGTGTGCGCATTCTTCTCCTTCAACCGAAGCAAAAGGCCCATCGCGCGAAAATCGGGTCGAAGTTCATACAGATGCCTGGGCGCGATCTGTCCAACCATGACGCATTTCTTAATCCCTCGCTCGGTGAATGCCGAGATCATTTTGGAGAGCTGGCCGACCTTGAGCCACACGATTTCATCCACAGCCGAGGCCAGGCCGGGATCCGTTTCCCCTTCGAAAGCAACGGCGAACAGCCGCGCCACGCCAGCGGTGCGCGCCTGCCCTGCGAAGAGGAGCGGCAACGACCGGTTCCCGGCGATGATCCCCAACGTTTCCTGCGGCTCAAGCACTGGCCGGATTCTAATCAGTCAAGGACAGCTTGGCAAATCACATGCGGGGAATTTGGGCGGCCAATTCTTCGGCGGGGTAGGTCCAGATTTCCGAGAGCGTGGGATGATAATGAGGCATGGCGGCAAGGTCC
>DASRKU010000420.1:0-9604 GCA_035648815.1 Verrucomicrobiia bacterium
GTCGAACCTGGCATCTTTCGAGAGCGAACCGGTAATCTGAATGTCTGAAGGACGGCCGATGAACAAGCTGAGGTCGCTGACGTCGCCGTTGAGATCGAATTGAGGCGAGTAAACGCACTTCATCCGAATCAGGTCGCCGGCATGCAATTGTGGAGCGGGTTGGTCCGGGTCCTTCACCAGGAATGCATTGGCCACAACGGTGCCCGAGAGAAACCTCACCGTAAGATGGGTCGGATCGTCCAGAACACGGTCCACCAGGCCCTGGACCTCAACCAGGCGACCTTTGTGCTTCTTGGGCTCTTTGCCCAAATCACGCAACTCCTCGGCCTTCAGTTTGACGTTCTCTTCGAGGATCCGAATTTGGGTTTTGTCCCAAAGAAATCGTTCCCGCATGGGAATAATCACGCCGTCGATAGCCACGCGCTGGCCGACCTTCAGTACGGTCGGGCAGTCTGCAAGCGGCAGATATGCGGTTTCTCCCAGGCATTCGCCCCATGCGTTGTTCCACTGCGCGTCAAAATAATAAATGAGGACTTCGGTGTGGATCCGGTGGGGCTGATCCCGTTCCTTCCTGGGCGCGGTCCAGATCTCATAGATATTGGTCAACACCCTGGATGCCATTGGCTGGGGCACGGTGTCTACGGCTTGGGCAGGAATGGCAAATAAAAGGACTCCGCCGGCAATGCCGACAATCCTTTTCAGCTCTCTGTCCAGATCTAACATATAGGAATCTCTGTGGGACCAGGCTCCAGCGGTTTCCGTGCTTCTGTGCTCCACCACTGAGGAGTTGACGGAAACCATTTCAGCTTCACATCGGCCACTTTCAGGCGAACTTGAAACCCAAGTTGGATGGATGAACGGAAAAGCGCCGCCACGCTTTCCAGCGCGGCGGCGCTTTCTTGGCCGGTGCCTTTGTTATCCCGCAATTTTTATGGCATGGACGGCGGAGAAGACCAATGGGGTGGATGCCCACCCCAAAAACATTCCTTCGAGGCGGGCGCGCAATTTTCGCTGTCAGTTCAACGCGCTGATCATTAGGATAAATATCCATATGCGGTTCGCCTGGAGAATCTTTTTTCTTAGCGGGATCATTCTCGGATTGTTCGTCAACACGGGGTGCCGGACGGCTCCGCAGAAGGTTTATTTCAGCAGTTGGCCCGCAGGCGCCTCGCCGGCGGATGTGGGAAAAAAGGTGGCGGAGAATTTCGCCGCGCGGGAATTCCGTTTTCAATCCGATCCGCACAGGCATTCCGTGGAGTACCCTGAAGCGTGCTCCTGGTACGGCGCTCTCACATTGGCTCGATTGACACAGGACAGGACGCTGGAGAACACATTGATCGCCAGGTTCAATGTGCTGCTGACCCAGACAAATCATCTTCCTGCCCGCGCGCATGTGGATGACAGGGTGTTCGGCATCGTTCCACTTCAAGTTTTTCTTCAGACAAACGACCCGAAGTTTCTCGACCTGGGCATTCGCTTTGCCGACAGCCAATGGAAAAGGACCGGCGCCGATGGCATTACAAGCGAAGCGCGTTATTGGATCGACGACATGTACATGATTACCGTCCTGCAGGTGCAGGCTTATCGTGCGACGGGCGATGCCAAGTACCTGGATCGCGCGGCTCTGACCATGGCCGCTTACCTGGACAAACTGCAGCAGCCGAACGGCCTCTTCTTCCATACTGGTGATTCCCGGTTTTTCTGGGGACGCGGCAATGGATGGGTGGCCGCGGGAATGTGCGAACTCCTGCGTTCTCTTCCGGAGAAGCATCCTCAGCGCGCCCGCATCCTGCGCGGTTACAGGACCATGATGGCATCGCTGCTCAAGTACCAAAGCGACCAGGGCCTGTGGCGCCAGTTGATCGACCGGCCCGAATCCTGGCCGGAATCCTCGAGCACGGGTATGTTTGCATTTGCCATGGTGACCGGGGTGAAGAGGGGCTGGCTGGATCCGGCCCGGTACGGGCCTGCAGCCCGCAAAGCGTGGATCGGCCTGGTGCAGTACCTCGATTCGCGCGCAAACATCAGGGATGTCTGCGTCGGAACGAGCAAGGCATTCCAGGAAGTCGGCGGTGATCCCGAAGCCCAGTTAAAGTATTACCTGGATCGTCCTCGCAGCGTTGGTGATTTGCATGGCCAGGCCCCAATTCTATGGACCGCCTCGGCGCTGATCCAATGAGACTCCGACTCCTTTGACAAAACCTGTGATGAACAATTTATCTCCAGCAATGCTGATCGCGTTGTGCGCGCTTTCGGTTCTCCCGGCCAGGGCTGATTTTGGGGATCGCATCACTGTGTCCGGCGCCGAGTTCAGGGCGGGAACGAATCGAATCTGGATCAATGGCGTAAACACCCCCTGGCACACCTGGAACGAATTTGGGGGGCGATTTGACGGCGACTGGTGGGACCATCATTTGCAGGAACTGCATGACCAGGGGATCAACGCAACCCGCGTCTGGATTTCCTGCAATGGGGAGACTGGTCTCAGGATCGATTCGAGCGGGCGCGTATTGGGCTGCACGGCGGCGTTCTGGAGGGATGTGGACAAGTTTTTCCAGATCGCTCAACAAAGGCAGGTTTACATTATGACAACGCTGATCTCGTTCGACCATTTTTCGGATTCCCACACGAATTACATGAGCTGGCGGAAGATGATCACGAGCGAGACGAATATTGATTCGATGGTCAGCAATTACGTGGCGCCATTTGTCCGCCGATACAAGGATAATCCATGGCTCTGGAGTGTGGATCTCTGCAACGAGCCCGATTGGATTTATGAGAATGCGAAGTGCGGCAAAATAGGGTGGAATTGGATCCAGACATATTTTGCCAGGGCGGCGGCGGCCATTCATGCGGAGAGCAGGGTGCTGGTGACCGTAGGGATATCGATGGGACCCAAGTACAATGCCGGCGGGGCCGGAACAAACGTGTTTGGCGACGCGGTTCTCCGATCCAGAGCGTGGGGAGATTCCGGGGCGCGGCTCGATTTTTATGCTCCCCATCATTACAACTGGATGAATCGGAGGTGGGGCAACCCTTTTGCGATGGCGCCGGGGAGTTACGGCGTGGATGATTCAAAGCCGGTTGTGCTGGCGGAATGCCCGGCCAAAGGCCTTGCAGGGTTTTCTACGCTGCAGAATTACGAAGGAGCCTGGCGAAACGGCTGGCAAGGGGTGATGGCCTGGACTTCCAACGGCGTGGACAAGAATGGAACGTTGACAGATTTGAGTCCGGCCACGCGGGCGTTCCGGGATCAACATGGTTCCCTTGTTTGGCCCGGGGTTGCGACGACACCTGCGGCGGAACCGCGATAGCGGTCAGGCGCGGCGGGGCGCTCCGACGAATTCGTCGTGCAGGCGCGCATAGACTCCGCCGGCGGACACCAGCGAGCTGTGAGTTCCTCTCTCGACAATTCGACCCTGGTCCAGCACCAGCACAAGGTCCGCCTTGCGGATTGTGCTGAGGCGATGCGCGATAACAAATGCAGTCCGGCCGCGCAGCAGGATTTCAAGGGCGCGTTGCAGGCGTGTTTCGGTCAGGGAATCAATTGCGCTTGTTGCCTCGTCCAGCACGACGATTCGCGGATCGGCCAGCAGGGCCCTGGCAAAGCAGATGAGCTGGCGCTGGCCCGCCGAAAGCGAGGCGCTTTTCTCGCCGACCTGAGTCTCCAGTCCGTGCGGCAGCGCTTCCAGCAGGTCCAGACAATCCAGCGACTGGAGTGTCCTGCGCACGTCAGCTTCGCTGGCATCGGGCCTTGCAAAGCGGATGTTTTCGATGACTGAACCGGCAAACAGCAGATTGTTTTGCTGCACGCAACCCATTTGCGCGTGAAGCGATTCCCCGGTGGCGCGAAGCAAATCGGTCCCGTCGACCAGGACCCGGCCTTGCGTGGGCAGGTAGAATTTCTGGAGCAGGCTGACGATGGTTGTTTTGCCGCTGCCGGTGTGGCCGACGAGTGCGACGGTTTGTCCGGGCTCTCCCGTAAAGGAGACGTCCGCCAAAACGGGCCTGCCCGGTTCATATTCGAAGTGCACGTGCTCGAACTCCACGCGCCCCCGGATCGGCCCCAGGCGCTTTGCATCCGGCGCATCCTGCCAATCGGGTTGGTAATCCAGCAGCCGGAAAAAGCGTTCGGCCCCGGCCATGGCGGCGAGCGCCTGGTTATACTGGTTGCCGATGACCTGGATGGGATCGAAGAAGAAGTTTGCCAGGAAAAAGAACATGACGAGGTCGCCGACATTCATGTGGAGCCATCCATGCCAGCGCAGGGCGCCGTAGCCGCTGAGCAGGGCCACCACTCCAAGGAACAATTGGCTTTTCATCTGGAGCAGGGGAATGAACACCGCGGAAGCCCGCGCCACGCCCACGTTGTTCTCACCGTGCAGATTCACCAGCTTTCGGAAAAAGCCGGCATTGATCTCCTGCCGCACGAACGCCTGCGTCACCCGAATTCCGCTGACCGACTCTGCCAGGGTGGAAGTGAGCCGGCTCCAGGTCTCCTGCAGTTTTCGGAGCTGGTGGCTCGCTTCACGCCGGTAATTATCATTCAGCACCCAGATCACCGGCACCAGCGTCAGCATCAGCGAAAACAGCTTCCAATTGTACCACGCCATCAACGCCGCCGCCACGACCATCTGCACGGCCTGGATCGTGACCACAAATGCCACGTCCTGCACCGCCACCCGAACGTTGTCCACGTCCGAGGTCATCCGGCTGATGATGCGGCCGAATTTTGTCTTGTTGAAAAAGGAAAGCGGCAGCCCCATCAACTTCTGAAAAAGATCCGATCGCATATCGTGCGCAACCGATTCCCCCAGCTCCAGCGCGAAGCGCTGCCGCAAGTGAAGCGTCGCCACCATCAGCACCACCAACAAGAAGTAGATCCCCGTATGGAGAAAAATTCCAGGCAGATCCCGGCCGGTAATGGGGCCATTGATTGTGCGGCCGATCATCCACGCCAGCGCGGGCAACTGCAGTCCGCGGGCGAACGTGAGGAAGAAAAGCCAGTTGCGCCGGTCCGCATGCGCGCGGGTATAGGTGAAAATGCGCCGAATCAGCTCCGCGCTCAATGGCGCCCGATCGGCTTCCCGGTCCTCCAGCGGGCGGAAATAGGTAATGGCCTCGCGCGAGTGGTCCAGGCTCGCCACCTTCGAATCCAGCCCCTTCGGAGCCGAAGCCCCGGACATCGAGCTTTTTTGTGAGCTCATCCGCACCCCCGGGCTTCGAGATTCATGAACTGGAGCAGAGCCGTATCGCGATAGGTCCCCGGCTTTTTTATCAAATCATCGTGGTTGCCTCTCTCCACCAACCGGCCCTTGTCGATCACGAGAATGGTGTCGGCGCGGCGCAACAGGCTCAGGCGATTGGACACGACGAAGGTGGTGCGGCCGGACATCGCCTGGCGCAGCGCCGCCACAATCTCCTGCTCGGTCTTCGAATCGACCGACGCGGTCGGATCGTCCAGGATGAGAATCGGCGGCTCCAGCAAGAGGGCCCTCGCAAGGGCCAGCCGCTGCCGCTGGCCACCGGAAAGATCCACTCCTGATTCCCCCAGAACAGTCTGGTACCCTTCGGGGAGCGCGCAGATAAAATCGTGCGCCGATGCGATCCGGGCCGCCTGCTCGATTTGACTCTGCGAAGCGCGTGGATTGCCGAAGCTGATATTTGCCGCGACGGTGTTGGAAAACAAAAAGCTTTCCTGGTAAACAATTCCAATCTGCCGCCGATACGTGTCCAAATCGATATCCCGCAAGTCCACCCCTTCGGCCAGGACGCGGCCCTGTTGAGGATCGTAGAACCGCGGGATCAACCCGAGCAGCGACGTCTTTCCGGCGCCGGTCATTCCGAAAATCCCGACGACCTGGCCGGGCGCAGTTTCGAAGGAGAAATCCCGCAGCACCGGTTTGTCGGGAAAGTAGCCGAAACTGACGCCTTCAAACCGGAGGGCGCCGCGCAGCCGTGGCGGGTGGACGGGGTTTGGCTTGTTCTGGACTTCTGAGGGCGTATCGAGCACTTCAAAAACGCGGCGCGCGGCGGTGAAGCTTTGCTGGACCGAGTTGGCGATGGTGGTGATATTGGCGACCTGCCCATTGAACTGCTGGAGCAAACCGGCAAACACCACCAGGCCAGCGCCGAGCGGGATGAGCCCCTGCACATAGAGCCATCCGCCATAAGCGAACAATATGACCAGGCTCAATTGAGAGAGAAACTGGGTTGCGGGTGTGAACACCGATAGATCGCGAAAGATGCGCTGTTGCTGGCGCGAGACGTTTCGGTTGGCCTCCTCGAACTTCTTTGTCTGGTGTTCTTCGGCGGCGAATCCTTTAACGGTCTGCATGCCGCGAATGCTTTCGCTGAACATCTGCACCAGCGCATCGTACAACTCCCGGTTGCGCAAGTAACCTGGCCGAAGCCGGGCCGAGTAATATTGAGTGATCCACAACAGCCCGACCGTGACAGACAGGCACGCCACCGTCAGCCTGGGATGAATTCGCCACATGAAAATGAAGTAGGCCACCAGCGTCAAAAGCATGTTGATCCCCTGCAGGACGACTCCATCCACGAACAATCGCGTGTTTTGCACGTCGCCGGTGACGCGATTAAAGATGGAGCTCGACCCGTGAACTTCGAAAAACCGGAAGCTGAGCCGCTGCAACTTGTCGTAGATCCGGTCCCGCAATCCCGGCACAATTTTTCCCTGCGTCAGCCGGGCCGTGAGCATGTTGTATTGATAGGTCAACACGGCGCGGACCAGGGCCTGGGCGACGATGGCCAGGGAAATGACGACGACGATCTTCAACGGGTCCCAGCCAGGAGGGGGCGTCCAGCCAAAGGGATAGGTGGGCGCTCGCTGCGTGGCGTCCAGCGCATGCCGGATCACATCAATGACGATGCCCAGCAACTGCAGTCCGAACAAGCCGAGGAGCAGCAACGTCAGGCTCAACAGCAGGGACAGCACGCAATCGCCTCGAAACTGCCACGCGAGCGCGACGAGCCGGCGAACCAGTTCGCCATTTGAATAGCGGCGCTCGTTTTGATCGGGTGCTGAGGAGACGGGCATAATTAACGTGACAGCATAATCGCCCACCTTTCGTTCAATCCAGAGCAAACTGGCGAGACGTCACTGTGCGGGTGTGATTAAAAGCGGGTGAGGGACGCAGTCCCTTGCGCGGAGCGCGGCTGTGTCGAAGACCAGCCGCAGCATGTCCGAACGCCTGAGCGCACTGCATGGATCGAGCCTGCTGCGGCTGGTTTCTCGTCGCTGCGCTCCTCCAAACACAGCCGCGCTCCTCCAATAACGAGTGCCTTCACTTGGCACGTTTGGCGCTCTCCACGCGCTCCATGAAAGCCAGCGTTCTCCTGATCGCAATTGTTTTGGCCGGCGCGCCAGCACGCGCAGGCGAAGCGGTGCAATGGTACACGGACGCGAAGGTTGCGGCAGCGAAGGCCTATCAGGAAAAGAAGTTTATTCTGTTGGATTTCACCGGATCCGACTGGAGCCCGTGGTGCGCCAGGTTGAAGCAGGAGGTCTTTGATCGACCCGAGTTTGCCGATTTTGCCCGGGAACACCTGATTGCGGTGGAGTTGGATTTTCCGCGAACCAACACGTTGAGTGCCGCCCAGCAAGTGGTCAATGGCCAGCTTGTACAGGTCTTCCACATCGAAGTTTTTCCGACGGTTATTCTTCTGGACTCGCAGGGAAGGCCATTGGGCCAGATCGGTTACCAGCCTGGAGGCCCCCGAGCTTACATCCTCGAACTCGCTCGCATTCTCCATATCCAAGCCCCTGCGGAGCCCGCCCCGGTGGAGCCTGAGGTGCCTCGCAAACCGCTCGTGTTTGTGCCCGATCCGTCTTCGGTTCCCACCCATTACGGCGCGCTGACTTTGAAAGGCATTTCGGGATCCAAAGACCGCAGGATGGTGCTCATCAACAACGCGACATTGATGGCTGGGGAAACCGCAAAGGTGAAGGTGAATGACAAAGAGGTCGTCGTGTTCTGCAAAGAAATAGGAGAACAGTCCGTGCTCGTGACCGCCGATGGCAAGCCGCTCGAATTAAAGCTCGGCGCACGCTAAAATCTACTTCTGCGGCTGAGGCAGGCGCAGAACCAGCACCGCTCCTGCCGCAAACAGCACTGCGCTGTATCCAAACGCCGCGCCCGTTCCCACCCACGTCCATAAGGTTCCGACAACGATGCTCGACAGAAAATCGCCCGCACCGTTGACCGTCGCAAGCGTGCCAAAAGCCATCCCGTGATGCTCCACGCCGACCAGTTCGGCGCAGAACGAATCTTCCAGGGTTTCCTCCATCGCCACATACACTCCGCCCAGGATGAAAATCGCGGCAAGCGACCCGATGTTGAACGGCAGGAAAATGATGGCCAGGGCCATGACCGCGCCCAGGCCGTAGCCGGCGCCGAGCACGAACTTCTTGGGAAACCGGTCCGCCAGCCAGCCGGCAACAAACGCGAATCCCGCATAAAACACATTGTGCAGCACATAAAGTCCGACGGCAATGCTTGCGGCCCGGCTCGCGCCATACCCGGGCGTGAGTTTCTGCGCCGCCAGTAAAATCAGGAGCGTGTGCGCGAAATCTCCCGCGCCAAACAAGCCGACGGCGACCAGGAATCTTCGAAACGGCTGCGGCAGCATCCGCAATCGCCGGCCGAAAGAGACATGTGTCACGGGCTTCCGCTCTTGTTCCTTCACGACAAATGCCATCAGCGCCACGGCCACGAGACCGGGGATGAGGGTCACGGCAAAAAGCGACGGGTAGTGGTGATGAAAAATTCCCAGAAGAAAAAACGCCGTCGCGGGCCCGACAATCGCGCCCAGCGTGTCCATCATCCTCTCAAATCCGAAAGCGCGCCCGTATGTTTCCTTCGCGACGGCTCCGGCCAGCAGCGCCTTGCGAATCGGGGTTCGCACGCCGCGGCCGAGCCAGGCAAAAGCCCGCGCCATCAGGACATGCCATGCCGCCGTCGCCAGCCCGAAGGAGGCTGTCCCCAGCGCGGTGACGAGATAACCGGCGACTGCGATGGGCTTGCGGCGGCGCAGCTTGTCGGTGTAGTAACCCGACGCCATTTTGGCGAAGCTCGAAAGGCCGTCGGAAACGCCTTCGATCAACCCAACCCAAAACGCAGCGACGCCCATCGTCGCCAGAAACGCCGGCATGACGGTCGTGGCGATCTCGTGCGACCAATCGCTGAACAGCGACGCCAGCCCGATCCCCAGCACCGTTCGATTCAGCCACGGTAGGGCTGCGCTGCGCGCAGCCGGACGGCGGGGCGGTCCGCTGCTTGTCCTGGTGTCATTCGTTTCGGGCCGGTCACTCATGTGTTGGGTCACTATTTGGATTCCCGCCCCGCAGAGCAAAGAAAAAAACCAGGCGGAGCAACCCTTCCGTGCGATTGAGTGGAAAGAAAATTATCTGTTGCCTTTCCGGTTCGGCGGACATTTATAGGCAGATGCTGGAGACGGACGACATCGAGCTGCTGCGGGAATATGCCTTGCGCAATTCCGAGCAGGCGTTTGCGACGCTGGTGTCGCGGCACCTTGACCTGGTCTATTCCGCGGCGTTGCGGCGCGTCGGGAACCATCATCA
>DASRKU010000421.1:0-11922 GCA_035648815.1 Verrucomicrobiia bacterium
ACTGGGAACTGCCCATCACAAGTTCCTGCAGTTTATCTCCCTCCCACGCGTCTCTTCCGTCGACCACCTGCGTCAGGAAGCCATCCGCCTCCAGCACGCACATATCCTGTCCAGCCAGGAGGCGGCTGGATTGAATTTCGATGCCCTGGCAAATTTTTGGATTTCCGAATTGGGCAAAAAAATATCCGGCCAGCCCGACAGCGTCCGGCGCGAGCTGGCCTTTACAGCTCGTTTTGCGCCGTCTGAACTGGCAGGAAAATCGCCGGAAATGGAACCCGAATTTGTCGTCGTCCAGGGCGTGGTCGACCTGGCGGTGGTTTTGCCCCGGGAACTCTGGGTGGTGGATTTCAAGACGGACACATTCGCTAAAACCGAGCTGACCGCGAAAGTCCATGCGTACGAACCCCAGTTGATCCTTTACGTGCGCGCGCTGGAGCGGATCTTCCACAGGCCAGTCACGGGCTGCTGGCTGCATTTCCTCTCCCATGGAACCAGCGTCCGCGTGAATTCAGGCCAGGCCTGAACCAATAAAGCTGTGGGCATTCACAAACGCATAGCGGCGCTGAAGCGCACGCACTCCATGTGCTGGCGCATTTGTCCAACACTCCAGGCAAGGCGAACGTGAAGTCTTTTAACCACGGATGAACACGGATGCACACGGATAAAAGCTCGGTAGGGCTGCGCTGCGCGCAGCCGGATGCGCGGCGCAGCCCAAGGTGGCGGACATCGTGCTCGATGTCCCCGGCCGCGTTCAGCGGCCGGAACAAATGCCGATCCCTCGTGTGCATCGCGCCTCACATTGCGCCGCTGCTGCGCGGCGCTAACGGCGCAGCAGCGCCGTTGCTACCACAGGTCCCTTCTTATCCGTGTCCATCCGTGTCCATCCGTGGTTAAGTGCGTCCGGTTTACCGCTCTCTCCTCCTGCACCGAAACTCCATCAAACGTCGGTGGCCATCTCCCACACCCACTCCCGCACCCTCACCCCTGGACTTTCGACTCTCGACCCTCGACTGCCTTATGCTGCGGTCTCCGCTACCTTTTGCAACTCCACACCCTTCCCCTTCCCTAACCGCACCAGCGCCGGACGCAACAGCCGGCCTTGAAAGGTGTAGCCCGTCGCCAATGTTTCCTCGATGGTGGCGCCCGAGCCCGGACTTCCATCGCCGTCCGCCAGCTTGTGGCGTTGCGGGTCGAATGCCTCCTGCGGTGCCGCGGTGAACGGAGTCAATCCCACCCATCGCGCGGCATCACGGCAGGCGTTTTGAAATTGGCCCAACTGCTCGATCAGCGCTGGCTGGCGCGACCGGATAGCCGCTTGCTGGAGAGCATAGATATGGTCCAGCATCCGGACCAAAGCCTGGAGCCAGTCCTCTTCAGCACGCCGCAGTTTGGCCACTTCCAGCTTGAGCGTCGATTTCTCGCCATCGTTGGATTCGCGCAGGAATTGGCTGAATTCCCTGATTTCCGCGCTCATCCTGTCGGCGATGGCTTTTGCCGACCCCGCGATTTTGCCGGCCGATTCGTGGACGGATTGCCATTGGCTGGTGGCACCGCTGATCTGAGCGCCCAGAGTTTCGAGATTCTGGATTTGCGACGTCACTGCGGCCAGCCTGTCGGCGACGCTCAATTTGACCCGGACGCGATACTCGAGGACGAAGGGCAACGCGGCGCACGCCGCTCCAACAGCTATGCAGAGGGTGCAAGCGAGCATTTCCCATGGCCCCATGGGGCCCCGGCTCTGAAAGAAAAAGAGGGCGCCCAGCGCAAGCAACAGGACGTTCCCGAGGAAAAACGGCCACTTGGATAATGTCGGCGGCATTGGGCTGTGCACCGTCCGATGGTGGAATGAGGGCGGCTGGATTTCAAGTTTCGTGTTGGCCTCTGCGAGCATTTTCTCCTATAATGGGCAGGTCATGGCGACGAACCGACATTGTTGGAAATGCGGGACCGAATATACGTTGCCCGGCTCGCCCGGACGCACCGAAACATGCGATCGCTGCGGGTCGGATTGGAAGGTGTGCTTGAATTGCGTGAGCTATGATGTGCGCGCCGCGTACCAATGTCGGGATCGTCGCGCGGACCCGGTCGCTGAAAAAAACCAGGCGAATTATTGCGAATATTTCGAGTTTGTCCGGCGTGAATTCAAGCCCGCCTCCGGCGCGGACGATTTACCCCGGGAATCGAAGGCTCGGGACCAATTGAAGAAGCTGCTCGGCGAGTCCTGAGAGCCGCGCACCCCAGGGGGAGGTTAGAGGTGAGAAGTGTGAGGTCAGAGGTGACAGGGAGCGGGCGCACGCACATTTCAAATCTCAAATTTCAAATTTGAAATTTCGAAGTTGGTTGTTGGATGTTGGTTGTTGGATGTTTCGGAAGAAAAACCCTCATCCCGGCCCTCTCCCATCCGATGGGGGAGGGAGGAGAAAACTGGGAGAACAATTTGGTTGTCATTCTACAAATATTCCACGCCTACGGCGTTGTACATTCCAGCCTGCGACGTTATACATTCCACCCCTGCGGCATTAAATGGCAATGACGACGAAGTTAGGCTCTCTCCAGCCGGGCCACAAACGCGCCGTCCACTTTGTCCCGGAACGGGACTAGGTCCCTGGAGTTCAACAGCCGAAACTCCGGATGTTGCCGCAGGAACTCTTCGAGTAATTCGCCGTTTTCTTCAGGCTCCAGGCTGCACGTGCTGTAAACCAGCGTTCCCCGGTGTTTCACGAAAGGAGCGGCCCGGAACAGCACGTCTCGTTGGGTCCGGCGCAGGCGTTGGATCTC
The DNA here is from genome assembly GCA_035648815.1 of Verrucomicrobiia bacterium. GTDB lineage: Bacteria > Verrucomicrobiota > Verrucomicrobiia > Limisphaerales > BOG-1460 > DASRKU01. Next base: position 2,779 of record DASRKU010000421.1, read on the forward strand.
CTCCGGGCGAATGCGCCAGCGCAAGTCCACCCGCCGTCGCAACACCCCGGTGTTGGTGCACGGCGCATCCACCAGGACACGATCATAGGACATGGCTCCGGAGGAGTGGGTTTCGGGGAAAACTGTTTTTACCGACGTCACGCCCAGCCGGGCGCAGTTTTCCTTAACGAGCTGGATCCGGTCCGGGGTGAGGTCCTGGGCCACGATTTCCGCCTCGTCGCGGACCAGTTGCGCAATATACGTCGTCTTTCCTCCAGGCGCGGCGCAGAAATCCAGGATCCGTTCGCCCGGTTGCGGGTCCAGTTCCCGAACGGCGAGCAGCGTGCTGGGATCCTGAACATAAAACCAACCCTGCTGGAAACTGGGCAGGTCGGCCAGCGACGGGTGCGACTTCAATTCAAACACCAGGTTTTGTTCAAACCAGTCGCGCTGGGGAAGATCATATTCCACTCCCTCCTCACGCCATCGCTCGAGCAGCGCTCCGGGATCGATCTTTAAAGTGTTGACCCGGGCGTATACCGGCGGCGGGGTATTGTTCCACTGCAGCAGCCGGCCTGTGTTTTCGGCGCCATAGCGCTGCAGCCATCGGCTCACAAGCCACTCGGGATGCGAGTAGCCCAGGTGCGGCTGCGAAACTGCCAGGCCCGCCAGGAGATCACGAGTCGCATCGTGCTCTCTCAAATAACCCCGCAGCACGGCATTCACAAATCCCGTCTGCGGACCAAATCCGGCCCGTCGAGCCGACTCGACTGTCTCGTGGACGGCGGCGTGATTGGGAATCCGGTCCAGCCAAAAAATCTGGTAAAGTCCGAGCCGGAGAAGGATTTCCAGCATTGGTTTTTGCTGGCGGCCGGCGGTCTTGCGGGCGATGAGCCAGTCCAAAGCAGCTTGCCAGCGGACGACGCCACAGACCAATTCGCGTGCGAGGCCGCGATCGGGAGGGGAGAGTTTGGCATCGGCAAGCGCCTTCTCCAGAATGTCTTCCACGTATGGCGCACCCGGCCGGGCGCGGCCAAGCAGGGTCTGGGCCGCAATTTCTCTTGGTTTTTCCCCGCTCACAATCTTTAATAATGGCAGGTCCATCAGAGGACGCGAGCGTTAAGGCAAAATATGCGAGAGGAATTCGAGAAATTGGCGGCGGCCGGCAAGATCGAAGGCCGCCATGTTGAGTCGCTGGTCCAACTGACAACCAGCGGATACTGCATGCATCGCAGTTGGGGCTTCGGACGCATTCGAACCGTCGATCCCGTCTTTGCGCGGTTCACCATTGATTTCCCAAACAAGCCCGGCCACAACATGGACCTTTCGTTCGCGGCCGAATCCCTCAAGCCCATTCCCAAGGACCATATCCTGGCCCGTAAAGCTTCCGACCTCGAGGAACTGCGCCAGATGGCCGCCACCAATCATCTCGAATTGGTCAAGCTGGTCCTGAACAGCTACGGCGGCAAAGCCACCGCGGACCAGATTCAACAGGTGCTCGTCCCGGATGTCATCCGCGATGATTGGAAAAAATGGTGGGAAGCAGCCCGGCGGGAACTGCGCAAGGACGGCCATTTCCAGGTCCCGGTCAAGAAGACCGATCCGATTATTTTCCAGGCCAAGGAAGTTTCCCTCCAGGACCGCTTGATGGCCGAATTCAGGAGCGCCAAAGGTTTGAAGGCCAGAATTGCCGTGGCCGGCGAAATCCTGCGCAACGAAAACGATCTTTCGGACAAAGTCGCGGCAGCCACGGAAATCATCGCCTCGTTCAATGCCGAGATCGGCAGCTATCAACGAACCCAGCCTGCGGTCGCGCTGGAAGCGGCGTTTGGGCGGGATGATGTCCGGGCCATGGCGGCTCTGCCCGTCTCGGAAGGCGAAATCACCGACAAATCTCTTTGGGCGCAGGATCCCAAGCTGGGCTCGCTCATGGAAGCGTTGCCTGCGGCCAAGCACCGGCGCGCCCTGGAATCCTTCAAAGCGGCCAATCCCGAGCGATGGGAGGAAGTGCTTCGGTTCACGCTGAACATTGTCCCGGCCAAGTTGTGCCGCGAATTCGCGAACCTGCTCGTGCACGAAGGCCGGGGCGCCGAATTGAAGGAAACCCTCGCCCGCCTCATCAGCCAGCACACCGCCAGCAGCGAATTATTGCTCTGGCTGGCCAAGGAGCGCACCGACGCATTTGCCGACATCCTCGGACCAGAGGTGTTTCGCGCCATGCTCACATCGATGGAGCGCGATCAGTTTAATGAAAAGCGCTCCAGCCGGCTCCGCGAATATATTCTCGACGACCAGGAACTCATTGCCGAATTGACCGCCTCGGCCGAGTTGGAAGTCATCAAGGACCTCACGAGGGCCCTGCAACTTTCCACGACCTTTGACGACATGGACAAGCGCTCGCTCCTCGCGCGCATCGTCAAACGCCACCCCGCCATCCAATCCCTCATCACCGGCGACCAGACCCGGCAGGAAACGAACCTGATGGTTTCGTGGGAAAGCCTCGAACGCCGCAAGAATGAATACGCCGAACTCGTGAACCGGAAGATACCGGCCAATTCCAAGGAAATCGCCGTCGCCCGCAGCTATGGCGACCTGCGCGAAAATCATGAATACAAGGCTGCCAAAGAAATGCAGAAGATGCTCATGCGCCGCAAAGATGAACTGGAAACCCAGTTGGTGCGCGCCCGCGGCAGCGATTTCGCCAACCCCCGCACCGACATCGTAAGCATCGGAACCGAAGTCCACGTGACAGATCTCGAGACCAACCAGTCCGAAACGTTCATCATCCTCGGTGCCTGGGATTCCGATCCCGAAAAAGGCATCATCAGCTATCTGACTCCCGTTGCCCAATCGGTGCTCAACCGAAAAGTGGGCGAGGAGGTGGAATTCGAACTCCACGACGCGCGCCGTCGCCATCGTATTGAAGGCATCGCACCGGCAAAATTCACCGCCGTGCCCTCGGCGGCGGCCCCCACAACGCAGTCGGCCGCGCAGTCATAGTTAACGAATCAGTGAGTCAGTGAGTCAGTGATTGAGTGAATGGGCAGATTGCGTGAATTCACTGATTCACTGACTCACTGACTCACTAAATGTATTTTCAAGGTTTGCCGCCGAAACTCACGTAGTCGTCCAGGTCCAAAAGATCAAACCACGTGACGATATCTTCGCGCTTGGGAGCCACGCTTGAGTGCAGGTTGTTGAAGTATGTCCGCGATTCGGGATCCGAGGGCGTCCGCTGCTCGGCATGAGCCGTCCAGAGCGCGATTTCAGGTTCGGTGCACTTGCGTTTTGCGTGCTTCTGAATCCATTCAAGGATTTCGCTGTCGCCTCTTCCCGCAGCCAACTCTCTTTTGAGAGCTTTGGGATCGATTCCCACGAACTCCAGGAATCGTTGGTCCATGGGGCAGGCATAGTTGTACTCGCCTTGTTTGCCTGCGATGGTTGCCCGCCCCTTATCGAGCATCCGGGGCAGGATGGCATAACCGCCAAGGCGGACGCGCGGGCTTCGGGGAGGTCGTTGTGTCAGGTCAGGTGCTTGAATAGCCATAAATGTTTTCCGTGCAAATTGTGAGTCGAAACGCGCTGTCCACCGGCTGTGCCACAGCCGCAGCGCACCACACAATGCATCGGTTTTCCAAAAATGCAACCTGGCAGGACACCAAAGAAAGATTGCCTCACCGGTGGCTTTCGCGCCAACATGGGCGAGTTTACCGCATGGATCCAGCCGCCATATCCGCACCTGTTGCGCCCACGGTCATTGACCGGGACACCGATTTTTCCACGCCCGTGCGCCGGCCGAAGAAGAGCGGGTTCCAGATGTTCAAAGAAGTCCTCCAGCATGGCGGCCCGGGTTATCTGCAATTTGCCATCACCAACATCTGCAATGCCGATTGTGATTTCTGCGGCTTCGCGCGCTCCAAATTCGATCCCAAAGCCCGGCACAGCGTCACGTTGCAGGAAGCCAGGGACGTCATCGACATCAGTGTGCGCAATCGTATCGGGTACCTGCTTTTTGTGGGGGGCGAGCCGATGGTGCACCGGGACCTGCGCGCGATGACCCGCTACGCGGCCGAGCGCGGGATTCATCCGATGATTTGCACCAACGGCGCATTGTGGACGGAGGAGAACATGCGCGGTCTGGCCAGCGACGGCCTGAGCAGCGTCATCATGTCCATCGATGCGCACGACATCGGCAAGCACGAGACCAACCGCGGCTTGCCGGATGTGTGCAGGAAGATCAAGCGGGCCAACGAATTCTTCGCCGGCGCCGGAATTCAGACGACCGCGAGCATCACCGCGAGCCGGTTGATTGAGGATTATGACAAGCTGCCGGCTTTTCTGGAGAGCCTTGGATTCCGAAGCTGCACGTTCAGTTATCCCCTCACCTCGCTGGCGAGCAGTTATTTGAGTTTTAGCAACAGCGGCCTGGTCAATTATTCCAAGGACGAACTGCTGGAGGTTTTTGAGAAGATCAAGCAGATGAAGGAGCGGAGCAGTTTTCCAGTGGTCAATCCCGCCGAATCGCTGTCGGAAATGCAACGTCACCTGCGCGGGGAGAAGGAGAAATTCGGCTGCCTGGGCGGGCATAAATACTTCTACCTGGACTGGAAGCTGGACCTGTACCGCTGCCATTTCTGGGAGAAACCCATGTGCAGCATCTACGAGTTTGACGAGTCCAAGCTGATCCGCGACGGGTGTACGCGGTGCATGATCGATTGTTACCGCGACCCGAGCGTGCTCCAGTTTGTCGCCATCAGCGCAAGCGACGCATTCCAGCATGCAAAACGCGGAAGGCTGTTGTCGGCCGCGAAAAGCATCCTCGATTCGCGCAATTTGACCTCCATCAAGGCGGTATGGGAGGATCGGAAGTGGATTGGCGGGGTTTGAGGATCGAATTTGCGGCTTGTCTTCCCGCGCGCAGGTGATAAATTTTCCGGCCTTTTATGAAAGATGCGATTCATCCCAAATATGTGGACTCTGAGATCCGTTGCGCATGCGGCAACGTGATCAAGACCCGCTCCACAAAGCCCGTCGTGATCGTCGGTATTTGCAACGCCTGCCATCCTTTTTACACCGGCCAGCAAAAATTCGTGGATACCGCCGGACGTGTTGACAAGTTCCAGCAGCGCATGGCCAAGACGCAAGCCGCGCAGGCCGCCGCTGCGACCAAGAAGAAAAAGAAGTAGCTTTACCGAATTCTGTCCGCCCGCAGTTGGTCCTCATCTGCGGGCGGACTCTTTTTCACCCGGCCCCGCCGGATCCATCCATCGCCGCACGTGGACCTCGCGCCTCAAATCGTAAAATTCGACAACCGCTTCGCGGAAATCGAAGCGGCCTTGAGCGATCCCAAGGTGTTCGACAATCCGCAGCGCGCCCAGGAGTTGTCGCGCGAATATTCGCGCCTTAAGGAACTCGTGTCGGGCGGGCGGGCGTATGCCAAGGTCCTGTCGGACCTTGCCGACAACCGCGCCATGCTGCAAAGCGAGCCGCCGGAATCCGAGCTGGCCCAAATGGCCAAAGATGAAATCACCCGCCTGGAATCCCAGCAGAAACGCCTGGAGCTTGAAATCCAGCGCGGCATTCTGCCGCCCGACCCCGCTGATTCCAGAAATACCATCATCGAAATCCGCGCGGGCGCCGGAGGACAGGAATCGGCCCTTTTCTCCGCGGACCTTTACCGGATGTACACCCATTATGCGGAAAATCAGGGCTGGAAAGTCGAGAACCTGGATTCCAGCCCGTCGGATCTGGGCGGGTTCAAGGAGATCATTTTCCAGATCACCGGCACCGATGTGTACAAGCGGCTCAAGTACGAAAGCGGCGTGCACCGGGTCCAGCGCGTGCCGGCCACCGAGGCCCAGGGCCGGATTCACACCAGCACCTGCACCGTCGCGGTGCTCCCCGAGGCCGAGGAAGTGGACGTTCAAATCAAGCCCGACGAACTCGAGATCAGCGTCTGCCGCGCCTCCGGACCGGGCGGACAGGGCGTCAACACCACCGATTCCGCCGTCCAGATCCTGCACAAACCGAGCGGGCTCATGGTGCGCTGCGCCGACGAGCGATCCCAATTGAAAAACAAAGCCAAGGCGCTTCGCGTCTTGAGATCGCGTCTCCTGGATCGAAAGGTTGCGGAAGAAAACGCCAAGTACGCCGCCCAACGCAAAGCGCAGGTCGGCACAGGCGAACGCAATGAACGCATCCGCACCTATAATTTTCCGCAGAACCGCGTCACAGACCATCGCATCGAACTCACGCTCCACAACCTCCCCACGATTTTGGAAGGCGACTTGAACCCGATTATCGAACCCCTGATGTCGCATGACCTGGAGGAGAAGCTGGCCGCAATCAAATGATCAAAGGAATCATTTTCGACTGTGATGGCACGCTGGCGGACTCCATGCCTTTGCATTGGCGCGCATGGCAGGCCATCGCCAGGCGCTACCAGCTTGAATTTCCTCAGGACCGGTTTTACGCCCTCGGCGGCGTTCCCTCACGGGATATTTTGAAAATGCTCGGCCAGGAACAAGGCGTCGAACTGGATCACATCGCCGTCGCGAAAGAAAAGGAAACCGAGTATCTCCCCCTCATCGCGCAGGTCGAACCCATCAATGCGGTCGTGGGAATCGCGCGCAACAACTTCGGCAAAATTCCCATGGCCGTGGCCTCGGGAGGCACCCGCCCGATCATCGAGCAGGTGCTGCACCGCCTCGGGATTCACCATTTGTTCAACGCCATCGTCACCAGCGAGGACGTGTCGGCTCAAAAGCCCGCGCCGGATATCTTCCTGGAAGCCGCCCGGCGCATCGGCGTCCCCCCCCAATTCTGCCGCGCCTACGAAGACACCGAGCTCGGGTTGCAGGCAATCCGCGCCGCCGGAATGGAAGCCATTGATGTCCGCACCTTGGTCCTGCAGAGGGGTTAAGCGGGGAGTTTAACCACTGATGGACACGGATGGACACGGATAACTCCCTCAAGTCACTGAGTCAGTGAATCAGTGAATCAATGAATGAGAGAGGGTTGTCAGTGTTTCAATCTCTGACTCATTGACTCATTGACTCGCTGACTCAATAAGGGAACGTAGGGCTGCGTTGCGCGCAGCCGGACGAAATCAGTGCGCCGCTACCAAAAAAATCCGTGTTCATCCGTGATTAAAAAAGTTTTCGGGAATCACCGGTGGGGCGCTGCATCCGTTCCCCTGCGCCAGATGTATCGGGCCATCAAGACCCGTAACACCGCGGTGAGTGGAATGGCGAGTATCCCGCCCAGCAACCCGCCGAGCAGCGTGGTGCCGACCATGACAGCGATGATGATGGTGAGCGGGTGCAATCCCACGCGGCCGCGCATGATCGTCGGAGAAATCACAAGCCCTTCCAGGCCCTGAACCACCGCAACCACCGCCAGGATCAGGACCGGGTGCAGCCAATCGCCGAACTGGACCAGGGAAATGGTCAATGCAGCAATGCAGATGATGATGGCGCCGAGGAAAGGGATCATGGTCAAGAGGACAGCCGAGGCGCCGATCAACAGGGCGTAAGGCAAACCGACCAATAGAAATCCGATGGTGTAAAGGACCCCATCGCAGATGGCAACCAGCACCTGGCCGCGAAAGAATGCGATCAGGTATCCATTGATGGATCGGACGACGAACACCAGTTCATCCTTCAGAGCGGAATCAGTCATCGGCAGGTAATGATGCCATCGTGATTGTATGCCCCGCTTCTCGAGCAGGAGATAAAAGGTGTAGACTGGCACCAGGGCAAGGCCTGCCAGGAACCCAAACCACGAGGCAACCCTTTCGACCTGGCCAAAAAGCCAGTGGCCGATCCGGGGCAGCATGCTCGCCGCCCAATTGGTGGCCGAGCGCAACGTTTGCTGGTTCAAGCCGCCGTCAAATACCGCGGGGTTGTTCGTGCCTGATGCCGCTGCGACTTCCGGGCTGACCAAGACCGGCTCGCTGGATGATCCCGCCGGCTCGGTCACCGGGGCCGGCGCGGACTCGCGTTTCAGGAATCTCTGGAGTATCTGCGGCGGATGGTCCGCCCAGGTTTCGATGCGCTGCTGCAAACTTGCCGCGTAGGCCGGGACCCGCGATGCCAGTTGCCGCGTCTCACGGACAATCTGGGGAACCACGCTCCCAAATACCGCGGCGAATATCACCAAGGCAAGGCCGAACACGCAAATAATCGCCTGGGGCCGGGACAGTCGTTTGCGCTCCAGGAAGTCCACCACCGGATCCAGCAGATACGCTATGACCGCAGCGATCGCCAGCGGCCAAAGCACCGGGGACAGCATCTGCAGCAACCGGCCAATTCCCCATACCAGCGCCACCACCAGCCCCACAAGCGCCGCTATGGAAAGCCCCGTCAGCGCGAGCCAGATGATCCGTGACTGTTTCAGAGTGGGCGCCATTTAATTTGAAATCTCAGATTTGAGATTTGAGATGATTTTAAATTTCAAATTTCAAAAACCTTCACCCCGTCCTTCTCCCATCGGATGGGAGAGGGTGGCCGGAGGCCGGGTGAGGGTCACCTCTTACCTCTAGTATCCCGAGTCCCCTCGGCCCAGCTTCTTCGATTTCTCCGTCGCGGCGCGCACGGCGCTGATCACTGTGCCGCGCAGCTTGCCCTTTTCCAGCTCGTGCAATCCTTCGATTGTTGTCCCTCCGGGACTGGTCACCATGTCCTTCAAGGCTCCGGGGTGCTGCCGGGTTTCCAATACCATTTTGGCGGCACCTAACACCGTCTGCGCCGCCAGCCGCGTCGCAATATCCCGCGGCAAACCCGCCGCCACTCCACCATCGCTCAGCCCTTCAATGAACAAATACACGTACGCCGGCCCGCTGCCGCTCAGGCCGGTCACGGCATCCAACAATGATTCCTTCACGGCAAAGACAATGCCCACGGACGAAAAAAGTTTCTGGGCAAGCTCGGCGTCGGAAGCGAGCGCCGATGCGCCCATCGCATAGGCGCTGGCCGAGGCCCCAACCAGTGCCGGCGTGTTGGGCATGACGCGGACGACCCTGGCGCCTGTCACCAGCCCGGCTTCCAGCCTCGCCAGCGTAACCCCCGCGGCAATCGAAATCAAAAGGTGCTTCTCCGAAATATGCGGCCGCAATTCAGCTAAGACCGCGGCCACGTGGTCGGGTTTCACCGCCAGCACGAGAAC
>DASRKU010000422.1:0-5500 GCA_035648815.1 Verrucomicrobiia bacterium
GCCCAGCGTGGAGCCTTCGATGTGTAACCGGCCCGCTCGCGATCGGGCAATGAATTCAGCTTGATCACGGCCCCGTCCGTCTCGTACGCGAATTGCCGCCGCACTTCAGCCAGCTCGTCGATGGCCGCCAGAAGTTCATCGGCTGAACGGCAGCGCCAGAGTTTTTCCGGAGTTTTGAAGCCCAGCGATTTCAACCAGGCGAGGGTTTGGTCGTGGGTCTGGAGCGTGTGGCCGGACCCTTCCACGCGGCCCGTGCCATAAATGACGACATCCAGCGGGCGCCTGGCCACGATTCGTGGATCCAGTTGCTTGAGCGAACCCGCCGCGGCATTGCGAGGATTGGCAAACGTTTCCTCGCCGCCGGCTTTGCGTTCCGAATTCAGTTTTAGGAACCCCGCCTTCGTCAAATAAACCTCCCCCCTTGCTTCCAACAACGCAGGAAAATTCACAGAGTGGAGCCGGCGGGGGATGCTCCGGATCGTCCGCAGATTCACGGTAATGTCGTCTCCAGTTGTGCCGTCTCCCCGCGTCGCGCCGCATGTCAACTGGCCGTTCTCGTATCGCAGGTTGATCGCCACACCGTCCACCTTTGGCTCCAATATCCAGTTCAGTTCCTGGCCCGGCAAAAGCCTCTGAACCCGGTTCACAAATTCGCGCACTTCCTCCTGCGAATAGGTGTTGTCCAGGCTGAGCATCGGGACCAGGTGCCGCACCGGCTTGAACTCCTTCAGGGGTTCGCCCCCAACCCGCTGCGTCGGGGAATCGGCCGTGGCAAGCTCAGGAAAGGCCTTTTCCAGTTCCGCGATTTCGTGATACAGCCGGTCGTAATCGCGGTCGCTGATTGCCGGCTGGGCCAGCACGTAATACGCGTGGTCATGGCGCCGGATTTCTTCGGCCAGCTCTGCGTGCCGGATTTTGGCCTGATCGAAAGTCATTCCTGGATGAACCTGCCAAACCAAAATGCACGATCCGCAAAGCTTCGGCAATCTGTGTCTGTTGGAAAGAGGTGTCCAGCCTGACCGAAATTCGTTCGACAAGCGGTTCGGACTGCCGCACCTTTCGACCATGGTTGCTGTCAATTCCACAATGCTGCCGCTCGGCACGGCTGCGCCCAATTTCCAATTGCCCAACACCGAAGGCAGTCAGGTTTCCCTTTCGAATTTCAAAGGCAAGCCTTTGCTCGTCGCCTTTATTTGTAACCATTGCCCGTATGTGAAACATATTCGCGGAGGCCTGGCCCAGTTGGGCCGCGATTTCCTGCCCCGCGAAGTGGCTATCGTCGCCATCAACGCCAATGACGCGGCCGATTATCCGGAGGACAGCCCGGCGCGGATGCAGAGCGAGGTCAAATCAGCCGGTTACCTCTTTCCATACCTTTGTGATGAAACCCAGGCGGTGGCAAAAGCCTACCGCGCCGCCTGCACCCCGGACTTCTTTTTGTTCGATAAGAATCACCGGCTCGTCTACCGCGGCCAATTCGATGACAGCCGTCCGGGAAATGGAATCCCGGTCACGGGCCGGGATATTCGGGCGGCGCTGGAACTTGTCCTGGCCGGAAAACCTATTCCTGCGAATCAAAAGCCCAGCATCGGGTGCAACATAAAGTGGAAATCCGGAAATGAACCGGATTACTTTTGATGGGTAAGGGCGCACTGGCTGCGCGCAGCGCAGCCCTACCATGGTGTCATTGCCCCGCGGTAGGGCCGCGCTGCGTGCGGCCAGATTTTATTTCTTCGGAAGTTCCGCCTCGACCATTTCACAAAGGACATGGAACAGCAGCTTATGCGCTTCCTGAATTCGGGCCGTTGAAGTGCCTTGCACGATCACATCGAGGCTTGCCACCCCCTTTGTGAAACCCCCGTCCCGGCCCAGGAAGCAAATGCTTTCCACCCCGCAACGCTTAGCCTCTTCCAGGGCCCGCAACACATTCCGCGACTTGCCGCTGGTCGTGAGGGCTATCAGCAAATCGCCCTTTTGGCCCAGGCCCCAAACCTGCCGCGCGAAGACTTCCTCGAAGGCGTAATCATTCCCAACGGCCGTCATGTACTCCCCGTTGGCCGTGAGCGAGATCGCCGGGTAAGGCCGGCGGTCGTCCAGAAAACGGCACAGGAATTCCGTCGCCAGGTGCGTCGCATCCGAAGCGCTCCCCCCGTTGCCGCACACCAACAGCTTGTGGCCCGATGTGAGGCAGCGCAGAACCATTTTGGAGGCCGCGCTCAGCGGCTGTTCGAACGCCGCCAGGCCCCGGATCATCGAGACGGAATCGTCAATGGCCCGCTGCAGTTGAGTCATCCAAAAAGCCTAAGCAGCAGCGCCCGCAATCAAAAGTCAAATTGTGATGCGATTCTTTCCATTGCAACTGGCCCGGGAATCGTAAATGGTGATCCAGCCATGACGAGTTCCTTGCGGGACACCGCCACAGATATTGTCCGGCGCCTGCAGAAGGCCGGATTCACAGCATTCTGGGTCGGCGGTTGTGTCCGTGATTTCCTCCTGGGCCGTGAGCCGGGCGATTTCGACATCGCCACGTCCGCCCTGCCCGAACAAACCGAGGGGCTCTTTGGCCGGACCGTCCCGGTCGGGCGCCAATTTGGCGTCCTGCTGGTCCTTGAAAATGCGCACGAGTTTCAGGTCGCCACCTTTCGCGCCGAGGGGAGCTACCAGGACGGACGCCACCCGGGACAAGTGACGTTTGGCGACGCCCGGGCGGACGCTCTGCGGCGTGATTTCACCGTCAATGGACTCTTCTATGATCCAGTCAGCCGGGAATTGCACGACTGGGTGGGAGGTCAGGCGGATCTTCAAGCCCGGTTGATTCGGACGATCGGTTCGCCGGCGGAACGTTTTCAGGAGGACCATTTGCGGCTGCTCCGGGCGGTTCGATTGTCCGCGCAGCTTGGTTTTAAGATCGAGAGCGGGACGTTTGAAATGTTGCGCGAGCACGCCGCGGATATAAGAACAATCAGCGCGGAACGGGTCCGGGACGAGCTCATGAAGATGTTCTCTCCTCCGCCGCTGCCGGCCGCATCGGGCCCGGATGTGACCGGAAAAAGTTCCGCCGATCTCTCCCCGGCCTCCCGGGGACTGGAGTTGCTTCGGGAAACGGGATTGCTGGAACACATTCTGCCGGAGGTGGCAGCGACGATCGCTTGCGAACAGTCTCCGGATTTTCATCCGGAAGGTTCGGTTTTCAATCATCTGCGGCGGATGCTGCAATTCATGCCTGCCGGAGCGGACCCGTTGCTGCCCTGGGCGGTGTTGCTGCACGACATCGCAAAGCCCGTCACGGCCTCGCGCGATCCCGTCACGGGTGGCATTCACTTTTACGATCACGAAAAAATCGGGGCGACGATGGCCGAAGCGATGCTGGAGCGGCTGCGGTTTTCCAGGAAACAGATTGATGAGATCGTGATGGCGGTGCGGTGTCACATGCAGTTTAAAGACGTGCCGCAGATGCGGCGCTCCACGTTGCGCCGGCTCCTGATGCGGCCGACCTTTCCGCTGGAGCTGGAGCTGCACCGGCTGGATTGCCTGGGCTCGCACGGCAGGCTCGACGTGCATCAGTTCCTGATCGAGCAGGCGCGCGCCCTGGAAGCCCAACCTGAAATCCGTCCGCCGCTGCTCACGGGGGCTGATCTGATCGCGCTGGGCTTTCAACCGGGCCCGGCGATGGGCAAGCTGCTGGCCGAAATCCGGGAAAAGCAATTGCAGGGCGAGCTCAGCAATTCCGAGGAAGCACGCGACTGGGTCCGCCAGCAGCCGCGCCGCCCGGGAGCCGTCCAATAGTCCCGTTCACGATTTGGCTGGTGAGATTTCACTGTTTTCCGCGCGGCAATCGACTATTTTGGCAGGAACATCGATGAGCAAATTACTGTTAATCGACGATGAAGAGGACGTCCAGTACTCCTTCAAGCGCATCTTTGACGTGCCCGAGATTGAGTTGACCACCGCGTCCAGCGGGGAAGAGGGTTTGAAAATCATTCCCAAGCTCAAGCCGGACCTTGTCCTGATGGACATCCGGATGGGGGGGATGAACGGGCTGGAGACGCTGCGGCGCATTCGCCAGTTGGATTCGCGCCTGCTGGTGATTTTGATGACTGCCTATGGCACGACGCAGACAGCCATCGAAGCCATGAAGCTTGGCGCGTACGATTACCTGCTCAAGCCCTTCGATGTGCTCAAGCTGAAGGAGATCGTCGCCCGCGCGCTCAAGGCTGCTCATGACATGCGCCAGGTTGTGTCCTACCAGCCGCTGCTGGAATCCGAAGATTACGAGTCGGGCATTGTGGGACGCAGCGAACCCATGCAGACGGTGTTCAAACTCATCGGCCAGGTCGCCGGCACCGACGCGACCGTGCTGATCACCGGCGAGAGCGGCACGGGCAAGGAATTGGTCGCGCGCGCCATTTACCACCACAGCAACCGGAACACCCAACCGTTCCTGGCAGTCAATTGCGCCGCCATCCCCGAGCAGCTCCTGGAAAGCGAGTTGTTTGGACACGAACGCGGCTCCTTTACCGGCGCCACCGTGCAACGCGTCGGAAAATTCGAGCAGTGCAACGCCGGAACCATTTTCCTCGACGAAATCGGCGACATGACCCCGGCCACCCAGACGAAAATCCTGCGTGTGCTCCAGAGCGGCACGTTCGAACGCGTGGGCGGCAACTCCCCGATCAGCGTCGACGTGCGCGTCATCGCCGCGACCAACAAGCCGCTCGAGGAAGCCGTTGCCGCGCGCCAGTTCCGCGAAGATTTGTTTTATCGGCTCAACGTGGTCCGGCTGCAAATTCCGCCATTGCGGGAACGGCGCAAGGATGTCCGGCTCCTGGTGAATTATTTCCTGAAAAAATTCGCGCGCGATCAGAAGACCGCCCCCAAATCCGTTTCGGGCGATGTCATTAAAGCCCTGGAGCAGTACCACTGGCCGGGAAACGTTCGCGAACTGGAAAATATTGTCCGCCGCGCCCTCGTCGTTGCCAAAGGCGACGCGATCCTGTCGAGCGATCTCCCGGTCGAAATCACGGGGGCTGGCACGGGCGCAACGACGGGTCCAGTGACGATGTCCGCGCCCGGCGCGGCGCAGTCCGAGACGGGCGTGCCCGAGGTGGTGATGCTGGCGCGGCGTCTGTTTCAGTGGGCGCGAAAAGATCCCAAAGTGAAGATCCTGCCCGCGGTGGAGCGTGAATTGGTCCTGCAGGCGCTCAAAGAAACGAATGGCAACCAGGTGCAAGCCGCAAAGATGCTCGGAATGACGCGCGCCACGCTCCGCAAGCGGATCGAGAGGTTCGACATCCAGCGAGAGTTGAAGTTGCAATAGCCCGAAGGGTTTAACCACGGATGAACACGGATAACTCCCTCAAGTCAGTGAATCAGTGAGTCAATGAATGAGAGAGGGTTGTCAGTGTTTCATTCTCTGACTCACTGACTCATTGACTCGCTGACTCAATAAGGGAAGGTAGGGCTGCGCTGCGCGCAGCCGGACGCACGCAGTGCGCCCCTA
>DASRKU010000423.1:0-16762 GCA_035648815.1 Verrucomicrobiia bacterium
AAACTGGCGGACGGCTTCCATCAGATCCACGCCCGGCGAATTGGCGAGCGGGAGGGAAATTCGATAGTTTTGGCCGTTATTATTGTCCCAGGCGCGTTGATCGGGAAAAAACAAAGCGAAATCGATGAAGCAAAACGGCGCGGATGCCGGCAATTGTATCAGAATGTCGCTGTATCCATTGCGCGCGGCAAAAGGGGTTTGGACCGCGGCATTGACGACACGGGTATCCGCCGGCCAGACTTCCGGCGGAGGCAGCAACCATGGTGATTGGCCGCTCTGTCGCAGACCCCAATGCAGCACGCACGGTTTTCCTGGATTTTGGATTTGCAGTTGGACTCTGACCGAGTCGGGGGCGATTTCTTTCCCAACATTCAACGCCAGGCCGCTGCGCGTTGGAATCTGTTCAGTCAAATCGACCGGATGACCTGCCTTGGGCTTCACGAGAGATAACACTTCTCTGTTTTTTCCGCGATGATATCCCAGGTAAACGCAGTTTCGGCGGCATGCCGGCCATTGGTGCCCATCCATCGGGCCCATTCAAGATTGGCAAGAAGGCTTCCGACACCCCAGCCTACCGATTCCGGGGTGGGAATAACTTTCAAGCCGGTGACATTGTGCCAGATGAATTCGTTAGGCCCTCCATTTTGGGACGCGACGACAGGTTTGGAGGCCGACCAGCCCTCCAGGATGGTGATCCCGAAAGGTTCATTGCGGCTTGGGACGCAGACGATATCGCAAGCCTTGTATAATTCGATCAGAGCCCGGCCGGTGCGATGGCCGACAAAGCGGGTGGCATGGGCCACGCCCAGTTGTCGGGCGCGCCGTTCGAGGTCACCGCGCATGTGGCCATCACCGGCAAAAATAAATTTGGCTGCCGGGTGGTACCGGAGCAGGCCCGGGACGGTTTCCAGGAGGACGTCCGGCGCTTTCTGGACCGCAAGGCGGCCGCTGAACAACACCGTGGGATCCATTGGGCCGATGCCCAGCCGGCGCTTGATTTCTCCGGCATCGACAATGCCTTCAAACTTATGGACGGGCACTCCGTTGTAGATCGTCCAGCATTTGGCCTCGGGCAGGTTGTACATCCACATGAGCTCCTGCCTTAACGCCCAACTGACGGCGATGACCCGGTCGGCGCAGTAGGTGCCATGCCGTTCATGGTCGCGAATGCGGGCCGAGGTCCCGTTCCAGAAATGGTTGCCGCACCGGCCGTACTCTGTGGAATGCATTGTCAGCATCGTCCGTTGCCGCGGCCTTTGGTCCTTGATCCAGACCATCGCGTTTGCCGTCAGCCAGTCATGGCCATGCACCACGTCAAAAGCCCCAATGTGGTTCTCGGTTTGAAGGAAATGCCAGACAAAGGACCGGCACATCTCCTGGATCTCGTCGACAAAACTTCTATTCAGGTTGTGCGGACAATGATGATGCCACACGCCGTCTATCCGGCTGATCCCGCCGGTGCCGTAGCCTGGGCGGGTGAAGATGTGGACTTCGTGTCCGCGCCGTTCCAGTGAGGCGGCGAGTTCGGTGACATGGGAGGCGATTCCCCCGACAGCAAGGGAATGAAGCGTCTCCCATGAGAACATCGCGATTTTCATCTTCTCGCCAGCTAAACGTGTTGGCCGAAACAGGGTGGTCCGTTGCTTCTCCGCGTTACTCCAGGAACAGGCTGAAGTGAGCTAACCACAGTTGTTCCCGTCAAGCAATGCGTTAACGCAAATTACCCGGTATCGATCACGCATTCTTGCGGCCGATTCAGAACCGTACCCATCCTGCTCGATTTCGGTACAGGATTTCAAATCCCTCCTGCAGAACCGCCCAGGCGGATGCGATCTGATCCGTTCTGGAATGTTTTTCAGTTTTGTTCCGGCGGCAAGGCGGTTTGCCCGTTGAGGGCACGACATCTGCAGTGTTCGGCGGAGGATTATGAATAGATTCTACATTGCCTGCGATCTTGGGATCGAGAACGCGCGAGTGATGCTCGGCACACTCCACAATGATACGCTCACGATCAGCGAAACCCGCCGAATTTCAAATGCAGAGATTGCGGACAAAAAGTCGGGGTTCAGGGATATTCCGCGCCTATACGAAGAGCTTTTGGCATCCCTTCGCGAGATTAGCAACTATGAAGAACCGATCCACGGTTTGAGCTGTTATTCCGAGGGTTCAGACTATCTTCTGTTCGAACCCAACGGGGACGTTGTTTTGCCGGCCTGCCCTCGGAGAGATCCGCGCGGCCACGCAGGGATGAAGGAAGTCTTCTCGAAAATTTCCTGGGAAGCGATTTACCAGGAAACCGGCATTCAACAGGACCCTGGGAATACTTTGTTCCAGCTCGGAACCGAAAGATCCCGGCGGCTGAAACGAAACCGGCTCCTCCCGATCGCAGATGGATTCAATTTTTTGCTGAGCGGAGTGCAAGGCATTGAAATGTCTTCAGCCAGCGCGACGCAACTGTACAATCCCGCGACCCGGGCCTGGTCGGAACGCTTGTTGGGGGCGTTGCGCCTTTCGCCGGAAATGTTTCCGCCGGTGCTGGCCGCAGGGACCCGGCTGGGCCCATTGCGGGCGGAAATTCTGAAGGAAATAGCTTTGGATGAACTCCAGGTTCTCACGTCCTGTTCGCAGCAGATCGCAGGCGCGATTGCCGGATTGCCGGTGATTGATGGAGAGAACTGGGCTTTTCTGCGCACCGGCAACAGCGGGATCATGGGGACACAATTGGTGGGCCCGATCATCGACGAACGCAGCCGGGATAGCCATTTCACAAACCAACTGGGCTATGGAAACTCCGTCCTGTTCCACAAGAACGTGGTTGGGTTATGGATTTTGGAAGAATGCAAACGGTTTTGGAATGAGAAAGACCGTGGATTGGGTGATCACATCCTCACTCACCTGGCGATTGCGGCCGACCCGTTCGAATCGCTTGTTGATCCGACCGATCCGTCCTTTCAGGCGCCTGGGGACATGCCTCTCAAAATTCAGGCGTTCTGCCGCAAGACCGGCCAGTCGGTGCCGCGCAAAGCCGGGGCGGTCCTTCGCTGCGTCCTGGAGAGCATCGCTCTTTCGTACCGAAAAACACTCGATGAACTCGAAGACTTGACCGGCCGAAAGTTCACCCGGCTTTTCCTGCTCGACGGCAGTTCCAACGACCTGCTGAATCATTTTATCGCCAACGCGCTCCAGATTCCCGTGGTCATCGTGACGGAGGATGCTCCCGCCGTGGGAAGCATGCTTGTGCAGGCAGTGGCCCTGGGCCATGTGGAATCCCTACAGCATGCTCGGAAAATCGCGGAGCACTCATTCAAATCCGAAACCATCAACCCGCATGCGACAGTATGGAACGACGCCTACGAGCGGATCGCAGAATGGCGCCGTCCTCAAACCTCAGTGCTCGAGCCGTGCAGCCCGGGCTAAGAGCACTTTCTGCGACGGCCGGTAGTTTGCCACAAATTCGCGCCTGAATTCGGGAAAATGTCCCGAAGCGATGGCCTGCCTTGCATCCGCCATCACTGTCAAGAACAGGTGCGTATTGTGTACGCTGAGCATTCGGAGCCCAAGAATCTCCTCGACGTTGAGCAGGTGCCGCAGGTAAGCCCGCGTGAAATGCCGGCACGCAAAACAGTCGCACCCTTCTTCAATCGGCCGATAATCATTTTTGTTGGCGGCGACCTTGATGCTGATCGCGCCTTTCCGGGTGAAAGCCGTTCCGTTTCGCGCAACTCGCGTCGGCAGGACACAATCAAACATATCGATTCCCCGGGCGACCAGTTCCAGTAACTGCTCCGGCGTGCCGAGCCCCATGACGTACCGTGGCAAATGCGCCGGCAGGAACGGTTCGGTCATCTCGACTGCTTTCATGATTTCCGGTTCGGGTTCTCCGACGCTGACGCCGCCAATCGCGAGCCCGTCAAAATTCATGGGCACCAGCGCGCTGGCGCATTCCTGGCGCAAATCCGGGCTGGACCCGCCCTGCACGATGCCGAAGACGAGCTGCCCCGGGGCGCGCGGCTGCTCACGGCATTCTCCAGCCCAGCGAATGGTGCGCTCGACGGCAGCGCGCATTTCCCGCGGCGTGCTCGTGTGCGGGGGACAATCATCAAAAACCATTGCGATATCCGATCCGAGAACGGCCTGGATCTCCATGGCCTCTTTAGGCCCAAGAAACAATAACGTGCCATCCACATGCGATCTGAATTCCACCCCGTGCGCTTTGATCTTTCGAATCTTCGAAAGGCTGAAAACCTGGAAGCCGCCGCTGTCCGTCAGGATCGGCCCCTGCCAGCCCATGAACCGATGAAGGCCGCCCGCGCCCTGGATGATCTCGATGCCGGGGCGGATTTTGAGATGGTAGGTATTTGAGAGGATGATTTGGGCGCCTGCTTCCCGCAGTTCGCGAGGGTCCATGGTTTTGACCGAACCCTGGGTGCCCACGGGCATGAACACTGGTGTTTCGACGACGCCATGGGCCGTGGTCAGGCGTCCGAGCCGAGCTTTTGTCCGCTCATCGGTTTTGAGGAGTTGGAACATGAGGGAGAGCTTTATCGGGGCGGACTGGGGAACATTTGCAGGGGATAAGCGTGCCGATGAAGTCGCGCCGGGGTGGGGCGACGGTCAGACAGCTTCATCCGGGGCTTCTTCTGTGGCCAGTTCCTCGGAAGGCTCGGACTCGGTTTCCTCGAACGTGGCGTAATGGACGCCCAGGTTATGTTGGGCAGTTTTATCGCCTTGCCGGGCGGCGCGGATGAACCACTTCACTGCTTCCTCTGTGTTCTGGGGCACTCCGCGGCCGGTTTGGTAGCACAGGCCAAGATTGCATTGGGCCGGCGCCACCTCCTGTTCGGCGGCCAGGCGGTACCATTTGGCGGCTTCTTCGAAGTTCTGCGGGACGACGTGGCCGTGCTCGTAGAAAACGCCAAGGTTGAACTGGGCCTGGGGCTCTCCTCGATCGGCGGCTGCTTGGTACCACTTGACGGCTTCGGCGTAATTCTGGGTGACGCCCTGGCCTGTCTCGTAAAGAACGCCCAGGTTGAACTGTGCGGCTGGGTCATTCTGCTCGGCGGCTTCACGAAACCATTTGGCTGCCTGTCCAAATTCCTGCGGAACGCCCAGCCCCGATTGGTAACAAACGCCCAGGTAACACTGCGCCACGGGATCATTCTGATCGGCCGCCTTGCGGAACCATCTCACGGCCTCCCGGTACTGCTGCTGCACCCCCTGGCCATTCTGATAGCAAACTCCCAAATAACACTGGGCCTGCGCGTCTCCCTCCTGGGCTGCCGCGCGCAATTCATCAAGACTGTTCCATGTTTGCCGGTTCCGATTCATCTCTTAATCGTCCAGTCCAGCATAGGATCGTTCTGCTGGAATTCAAGCCGTAACAATTGACCTCAAGTCCGTCGGCGATCCGCCGATGAACTCCCCGTCGCAAGACAGGCGGTCAGCCGCCAATGAGAGCTGGCCGGGAAATGGTGCTCCGCCCGTGAAATGGAGCATCCGCGGCAAGGACGCCGCGCAAAATGAAAGGCCCCTCGGTGGGGCGACTCACGGAAAGAGTTATGGTAATTAATACAAACTTATCTGCTGAGAGCAGCGCCCAACTGCTCCTCCAATCCTCCACACTGCTCAGCAAATCCCTGGCACGACTGTCTTCGGGTTCGAAGATTACTTCGCCTGCCGACGACAGCGCGGGTTTGGCAGTATCCATGAAGTTAACCGCCCAAATGGCACGAATTGATGGCGCCGCCAACAACGTTGGCAACGCCATTTCATTCAACCAGACACAGGATGGTTACCTTCAGAAAGTGGCCGACGCGCTGAATCGCATGAGCGAACTGGCGCTGCTGGCTCAAGACGTTACCAAATCACCCAGCGACAGGAACCTGTACCAACAGGAATTTCATACGCTTGGTCAATACATGAATGACGTGTCGAACAAGGACTTCAACGGAGTCAGCTTGTTCAGCGGCACAAACCTCAACGTGACGGTCGACAGCGATGCCAACAAGTTCACGATGACCGGCGTAGGCCTGGGCAGCGCCACCTACACTGCCGCACAGACGGCGGATATCAGCGCCGCAGGCGATCCGTCCGCCGCGCTTACCGCGGTGAAAAACGCGATCTCTCAACTCGCCTCCGATCGTGCGACGATTGGCGCGAATATCGAGAGTCTTACCTATTACAATGACCAGCTCGGAACGCTGAGGAACAATCTCTCGGCCGCCAACAGCCGCATCATGGATGTGGACGTGGCGGCGGAGAGTACGCAGTACGCCAAGTACAACATCCTTGTCCAGACGGGCACGGCGATGTTGGCCCAGGCCAATGCATTGCCTCAAACGGTTCTGAAGCTTCTGGCTTAAACTGATTAGTCTCGCAGGTGGGCATATCCGGGCGGCCCACGTGGCCGCCCGGATTTTATCTGACCACCTGACCTGGCAAGGATTCTCACTCTCACCGCAAACCGCTGAATGAAGATCTCTCGACGTTCCAATCCCGCCTCATCGAAGGTGAAAGTGCGTCCGGATTCTTCAGCAGTCCAGGAGCCGCGGCTTTATCGATTATTTGGCCCCATTTTGCCTTTTAGGGATGAAAGGACAAAGTCCTGGTGTTTTGCAGTGGGTTCTGAGGTTGTGAAAACAGGGTCAAAAACCCCCAATTTTCTGAAGATTTCCATGCTCAAGTGTCAACTTAACGGGTCGATACAAGGCTGTTGGAATACGGCATCTGGCGGCCGCAAACAGCCGGAAGGAGTAATGGCAGGCGCCTTTGACAAAGCCTGCTCACGACAGGGATGCCGTGTAAAAACAAATCCCCGCAAGGGGTGACTCAAGGAAGGAGTCAGTATGGTAATAAATACAAACATATCAGCACAAACGAGCGCACAACTGCTCAGCCAGTCCAGCTCACTGTTAAGCAAGTCTCTCGCGCGTTTGTCTTCGGGTTCGAAGATCACTTCGCCCGCCGACGACAGCGCGGGTTTGGCAGTGTCCATGAAGTTGAACGCCCAGATGGCGCGAATCGACGGTGCCACAAACAACGTCGGAAACGCCATTTCGTTCAACCAGACGCAGGACGGTTATCTGCAGAAGGTATCGGATGCGTTGAGCCGCATGAGTGAATTGTCAGTCCTCGCGCAGGACGTGACCAAGTCGTCCAGCGACAAGGCTCTGTACCAACAGGAGTTCCACACGCTGGCCACCTACATCTCGGACGTGGCCAACAAGGACTTCAACGGCGTCAGCCTTTTCAGCGGCGGCGCCCTGAACGTGACCACCGACAGCGATGCGCATACATTCGCGATGTCGGGAGTCACCCTGGGCAGCAATACCTACACAGCTGCCACATCTGCTGACATCAGCACCGACGCCACATCAGCATTGACCGCTGTCAAAAACGCCATCTCTCAGTTGTCCGCAGACCGAGCCACAATCGGCGCGAATATTGAGAGTTTGGGGTATTACAACGATCAGCTCGGAACGCTGAAAAACAACCTCTCAGCCGCCAACAGCCAGATCATGGATGTGGACGTTGCGCAAGAGAGTACACAATACGCCAAGTACAACATCCTCGTCCAAACCGGCACGGCGATGTTGGCCCAGGCGAACGCCCTTCCTCAAACCGCTCTGAAACTTCTGCAGTAAGCGGTTTTGACGGATCGGAACATCCTCGGGCGGCGTGAAAGCGCCGCCCGAGATTTCGCCGTGTAAAAGCGAGCGCCGGCACGCAGGGGCAACAGGATAAAAATGTAACGAATTGAGATTATGGCAAGCACAACTGGTGTGGATCTTTCGGTATCAGGCCTTGCATCAGGCATGGATTGGAAAACCGTCGTGTCCGAACTGGCGGATGCGGAGCGCGCACCCGAGACGCAATGGAAGGCGACCCAGTCGACGATCAATCAGAAGAACGCCGCTTTTACCCAAATCCAGACATTCCTGACCTCGCTGCAAACCGATGTTCAGGCGCTCAAAGTTCCTTCACTTTACGCCGGGCGCACGGCGACCAGTTCGGATTCGACCGTGGCGACCGCCAGCGCCGGATCCGGCGCAGCCATGGGCACGTTCGCCTTTCACATAACCCAATTTGCCGCCTCCTCCCGAATTACCGGCGCGGCCAATATCGCCCAGTCCCTCAGCCCGGATGGAAATTTAAACAACGTCACCATCGGCACCGCCAGCTTTCCCACCCCTGTGACGTCAGGCACTTTCACCGTGGATGGGGCCCAGGTGACGATTTCGGCGACCGATTCTTTGCAAACCGTTTTCGATAATATTGCGAAGGCGACCAATAACAAGGTGACGGCGAGCTATAGTCCCGGCAGCGATGAGATTACGCTGACCAGCAGTGATAACAGCGAGATCATTTTGGGAAGCGCGGCTGACACCAGCAATTTTCTGCAGGTCGCGAAATTGTATAACATCGACAAGGCGGGACCGGTATCGAGCGCCTCTTCGTTGGGCAGTGTGAATGTTTCCGCGCTCATGACCAATTCCCACCTGACCACCCCGCTGACCGATGGCGGCAGCGGGACCGGGCAGTTCACGATCAACGGGATCCCCATTGCTTACAACGCCGCAGCGGACAGCATCCAGAACGTCCTCGATCGCATAAACAGTTCGAGTGCAGGTGTGACAGCATCCTATGATACGCTCCAGGACCGGTTTGTTCTCTTCAACAAATCCGGCGGGGACACCGGGATTGTCCTCCAGGACACTCCGGGGCAAGGCAACTTTCTTGCGGCAACCGGCCTTGCGGGCGGCGCCTTCACTCACGGCCAGAATATGACTTACACGATCAACGGCGGGGCGCCCCTGGTCAGCCAGTCCAACACGATTGATCCCTCCAGTTCGGGCCTTACAGGCGTTTCAGTGACCTTCTTGAAACAAGCCGATGTCACCGTCACCGTGGCCAGCGACACCGGGTCCATCAAGACAGCCATTGAAAATTTCATCAATGATTACAATGCCGTCCAGTCCTTCATCGGAACGCAGGCGGCGACTTCCACGGACGCGACGGGAAAAGTCACGGCCGGATTGCTCACCGGGGACATGGATGCCGCCAATATCGTTTCGACCCTCCGATCGACGAGTGTTGCACAAGTTCCTGGATTGACCTCCTCCCTAGATCAACTGGCTGATCTTGGCATTCAGACCAATGGGCAGGACAACACGATCACCCTGGCGGATTCCAGCGCCCTGGATACCGCGTTGCAAAACAATCTTAACACTGTCCAGTCATTGTTTTCAGATCCTACAAATGGCATCGCAACGCAACTGGACACAGTGATTACCAGCTTCATTGGCGATTCCGGATCGTTGACCAACCATCAGACGACCTTAACAAATCAAAGCACCGCGATTGATACGCAGATCGCCAACCTTGAGAAGGTCGTGACGGCCGACAGCAAAAAGTGGACAACTGAGTTTGAGGCTATGGAACAGGCCCAGGCCCAGGTGAACCAGGAGCTGAGCTATCTGACCCAGCAGGTCACGAACTGGGGCAAAGCATGAGCCGCGTTCTTTTGTTTGGGATGAGAAGGATTCCGTGCGCGCAGACAGCGGGGTTGGTGGTCGCTTGCCTCTCACTCGCCGGTTGCGCCCTGACGCGGAATCCTATGGCCCGGCTAGAGCCGTGTTACAAACCAGAGAACGTCTTCCTGTACGCACCCGCGCTTTCGCCCGAGATCAAGCGTGTCGCCGTCCTTCCCCTCGCCTGCGAGGATCAACGGCCCGATTTGGCGGATGGCTGCGCAACGCTGCAATCTGTTCTCCAGATTGAACTGCAGAGGACCCGGAAATTCGAGGTGGTTTCGGTGAGTCCCGAAAGTCTGCGGGACTGCACGGGGAGTTTGGCGTTGACCGGCTGCGAGATACTGCCCAGAAATTTTTGCGATTCCGTCCGTGAATTATGCGGGTGTGACGCCGTTTTGTTGTCGCAACTGACGGTGTTCCGTCCCTATGAGCCGCTGGCGATTGGGTTGCGAATGAAGCTGGTCAATGCCAGGACGGGGCAGACGCTTTGGGCGGTGGATGAACTTGTTGATGCCGGCGACTGTGGGGTTTTGAAGCGCGCCAGTCCGCTTCAGGAGCTGGGCAATTGGCTTGCGGTTCCGGGTTGTGATGAATGGGAGTTAAGGAATTCGCCTCGGAAATTCGCCCAATACGCTGCGGCCCAGGTGCTGGGGACTCTGCCGAAACGCTGAAAAAAAGTTAAAGCCGCGAGCAGAGCTACCGATATGCCAATTGACTGGATGGAACTGAAAAGCAGCATGGTGAATATAAGAGAAAACAGAAGATAAGGTGGGTGGTGTATGGAAATAGATTTTAATTTAAGCCGAATTCCCAAACCGGAATTGCCCCAGCCGATCGCAAGGACCGGGTCAACCTCAGCCGTTGCGGACCCGGTGGATTCCGAGCTCGTTTCAAGCACAGCTTTCCTGACAGCCCAGATCAATGATATGTCTCTTGTGCGGCCCGAAAAAGTGGCCGCTGGCAAAGCCCAGGTTTCTTTCACGTCCTATCCTCCAGGGGAGTTGCTGGATCGAATAGCAACGCTGCTGGCGGTCCACTTAAAGCACTGACGGAAGTACTGTCTCAAGCCTACCATGCACGTCTCTAATCCCTGGAAGTCCTATAGACAAATCTCCACTCTCACCGCTCCTCCCGGGCAAATTATCCTGATGCTCTATGACGGAGCGCTGCGGGCACTCGAACGTGCTCTTCCCGGGTTTGGCGTCGAGGATCCCGCGGAGGCCAACATGGTGATCCACAATAATCTTCAACGGGCGCAGGATATCATCCGTGAATTGAACTATGCGTTGAACATGGAGCAAGGCGGAGAATGCGCCGAGACGCTGCGCAACCTCTATGAATATTTCGAACGCCGCATCCAGGAAAGCAACATCGCCAAGCGCCGCGAGGGCATCGATGAAGTCCTTCACCATCTCTCGATACTGAGGGAGGCCTGGGCGACGATGCTGACCTCCAACGACCCCGCCCGTCCCAGCACGGCAGCTTCAGCCCTGGCCGAGGCCGTGGCTTGATTGAACCGCAAGTGAGCGTCAACGATCCATTGCAGGAAGCCTACAAAGAGTGGCGCCGGCTGGCCGAGACTGAAGGCGAAGCCATTCGCAGCGGCAATTGGCCGATGGTGGAGGCTTGCCAAAAAGCCTTGCAGCAGCTCCAGCCCGTGATCCTCCGCCACACGCAGGAAGTCCAGTCAGAATGGAAGCGGCCGGGAGCCAATCGCCCTGAAAAGGAAAACCAGGTTCGTGAAGCGATTGCCGAATTAATCCGGCTTGAGTCGCGCAACAATGCCCTGCTTCAAAGCGTCCGTCAGGCGGCCCGGGCGCAAATCGAACGATTGGAACAAACCGGACGAGTCCTGCGCCAGGTGCACCGCTTCTATGCTCCTTCACGTCCAGCTGCCTGGACCTCCTATTCCTGAGCCAGATTCGGCTTCTGCAGGCCTGGGAAAGCAGCCTTCTGTTGTTGCTCCCCTGATCCCGCGGCAAAAAGAGTTCTTCAATGGCCCGGATTTCAGACCTTTTGCGCAAGATGTGCCTTTAAACTTGCTAGCCAGGAATCTTAATCCTATAAGGCAGAGGGTTGTCCGGACTGAATTGGCTGCCCGTTTCGGAGCCCGTGGCGCGACTCGGAAAACCCCAGGTATTGCGGCAGTTGTTATGAGCATTTCACATAGCCTCGCGAAGCACGATTCCGAATCTTTGTGCCCGCCGGGGGCTGCTCTGAAGCCAGCCGGAGCCACTGTGGATGGGGTATGGCTCAATGGAGGGGCCGCAGTGCTGGATCGACATGGCAATTTCATCTCGGCGAACGAGACGCTTTCCTCCTGGCTCGGGGAACCTCCCGATAAGCTTCGCGGCCGGTCTTTCCCGGGCTCCATGGCCGGATTATTTCCGGAATGGGAAAAGCCGCTGGCGGCTTTGATCCAGAATGGCTCCGGGTTTGACAGAATGGAACTGGTTTCAGACGGCAAAAATCCCTCTCGCAAACTTTCGGTTGAGTGTTGCGCCCATGGAGACGTTCGATTCATTCGCATGGAATCGGTGCTGCCAGCGGTTGGAAATTTGGAGGATGCTTTTCCCGAAAAAACCTGGGGAAGGGCGGCGACCCATGCTGTTTTCAACCGGTTAATCCGCGCCGAAGCCCAACTGGACAATCTCGTGCATCGCTGGCCCGGAATCATTTTCAGCCAGAGACCGGATTTTACATTTGAGTTTGTCAGTCCGCGCATCGAGGAACTGACGGGGGTCCCGCCCCAGGATTGGCGGCGCCAGTCCAACTTTTTCTGGCAGGTGATTCATGAGGCGGATTCCGAAGCGTTCTTAAAGCGGCTCCA
This sequence comes from Verrucomicrobiia bacterium, assembly GCA_035648815.1. Classification (GTDB taxonomy): domain Bacteria; phylum Verrucomicrobiota; class Verrucomicrobiia; order Limisphaerales; family BOG-1460; genus DASRKU01. Next base: position 12,364 of record DASRKU010000423.1, read on the forward strand.
GCAGGCGAATTCCCGGCCCGAAGGGCTGACGAGCACCTATCGGATTCGGCACGTTCAGACCGGGCGGGTCAGTTACCTCTGGGAACATCGCCAGGCTGTGCTAAGCCCGAATGGCTTGTTGCTGGGTTATGAGGGCATCTGGCTGGACATCACGCGGCAGACCATTGCCGAACGGCGGCTGCTGACGATGTCCTGGAAGGAAAACCTGGGAACGATCACGATGGGGCTCGCCCATGATTTCTGCAATATCATGGCGGGGATTGTCGCCCTGAGCGAGACCTTTGAAAATGAATTGCGCGGAAATGAAGCCCTTCGGAACAGCGTCTCGTTGATCCGCAGCACAGCCAACGAGGCGAGCGAACTCGCCCGTCGCATCCGGCAACTCCACCAGGGTACTCCGGGCGAAAAGAATTATCATGACCTGAACGAGATTGTCGCAGGCATGGCCGAAGTGCTGCAAAAAGTCCTCTCGCGCCGTGTGCGCCTGAAAACGGAGTTGGAGTCCGGGCAACTCCCGGTGTACGTGGATGCGGTGGAACTGCGCCGCGTGCTGGTTAACCTGGCGCTCAACGCCGTGGATGCCATGCCCAACGGAGGATCACTCTTATTCCGGACATCGCGGCCGCAGGGGCCCCCTGTGGATCAATTAGTGCACGGGACCCTTCCTCAACCGCCCCTGGTGCGGGTTTCAGTGCAGGACACCGGGACAGGGATTCCTGCCGGCCACCTCAGTTCCATTTTTGATCCGTTCTTTACGACAAAACCGCTGGGCAAAGGCTCCGGACTGGGGCTTTACAACACCAAGCTGTTCGCCGACGACCATGGGGTTGGTATTTCGATTGAAACTCGGGAGCAGGTCGGCACGACGTTCCATTTATGGTTCGCGCAGTCCGACCTGGCCGAAGCCCCGGCAAGGCCGGAACTCGTGACGCCGCTGGCGCGACAGACGATTCTGGTGTCCGGTCCTGCAGGCGACGCATGCGACCGGATGGTGGAGATGCTTCGCACCAATGGATTTTACGTGGTGGCGGCAAATGGGCAAACAGACGCCCTGCGGGCATTGTATTCTCCGGATTATAACATCAGTGGGGTCCTGTTGCTGTGCCGGCAGGCTCAAGCCCAGGAGTTTTCGCTGCTGAATCGCATTCACGCCGAGAACCTGCCGGTCAAATTGTTCCTGGGCTTGCTGGGCTGCAACGAGGATGACATCGATACAAGTATATTGCAGCGTGTCGATGCGACATTCGCCTCGGACTTGCCTTCGCAGGAAGTGCTCTCCCGGATCAAAACCATTCTCGAACCGTCGTAAATGCTTTGCCATGAAAGAACCCGCCGAACCAGCCGAATCCAAATCTGATCCAATCCTGATCGTCGACGACGAAGAAATTGTGCTGGTCGCGCTTTATGAAACATTGCGCCGCGAGCACTACCAGGTGGTGACGACGTCTGATCCGGCGACAGCGATTGCCGAACTGAAGAAAACGCAATTCTCAGTGATTATTACCGATCAACGGATGCCGTCGGTGACGGGTCTGGAACTGCTTTCCCAAGCGCGACAGATTCAGCCCAATGCGACCCGGATTCTGATCACGGCAGTCCTGAGCCTGGACACGGTTATTGAGGCGATCAACAAGGGGGAGATTTACCGGTTTGTGGTCAAGCCCTGGCTGCGGGAGGAACTGCTGGTCACCGTCAAGAATGCTGTCCAGCGCTACGAATTGATTCGTCAGAACGACCGGTTGCAGGCATCGACCCACGCGATGAACCAGCAACTGGTGGATTTGAATCGCTCGCTCGAACAGCAAGTGCAATTGGTTGCCCAACAGAACGACAAGCTTGGGGAAATGAACCGGGCGCTGGAACAGAATTTGTTCCGCTCCATGGAACTTTGTCTGCGCACGATGCAGACGTATTATCCGACTCTTGGCAATCAGGCGCGCCGGGTGGCGCAACTGTGCCGCTCGATGGGGGAAGCTTCGCAATTGTCCTCGGAAGATCGCCGTGTGTTGGAGAGCGCGGCCTTGCTTCATGATATTGGGCTGGTGGGCGTGCCCAGGCACTTGATTCGCAAATGGCAGGACAACCCGCATTCCCTGGATGAAGCCGAGCGCGCGCTCATCGAACAACACCCGATCTTAAGCCAGGAACTTTCGGCGTTCGGCCCGGGCATGGAGAAAGTTGGCGAACTGATCCGAGCCCATCACGAACGCCTCGACGGGACCGGGTATCCGGACCAGTTGGCAGGCGAGAACATCCCGTGGCTGGCCCGGCTGCTGAGCGTGGCCGTCGATTATGCTTCCAGCACATTGACACGCGAAGACGCTGTCGAAGAGATCAAACATCAGTCTGGCTCCGTCTTCGATCCCGAAGCCGTCCGGGCGTTGATCAAGGTATTGCTGACAGCGTCGCTCCTGCGCAAAGAACGCGAGGTGATGCTCGCCGACCTGCGGCCCGGAATGGTGCTTGCCCGCGGGATCCACACAACTAATGGCCTGCTCCTGGTTCCTGAGGGCCAGCAGTTGAATGCCACCTACATCGAAAAATTACTCAATCACAATCGAATTCAACCGATAACACAATCACTAGTGGTGTACTGTTGAACACTGGTTGTGTACTGTTGAATTCATGGGCTCATCTGCCTCCAGCGCCGCTCCTCGAGCGATACAAGCGGATCTCCCATCTCCAGATCCGCTGGATCCACTTTGGAAAAGCCTTTTCGATGCCTCGGCTGACGCCCAGATCATTTGCCGTCCCGACGGCGTCGTCGAGCACCTCAATGCAAAGGCCTTTGATCTCCTGAAGTCGGCGCTGGCGCAACGGCCGGGGCCTCCGTGTGTTTTTGATTTTGTCCAGCAGCCCGCCGGCGCAAAATTGCGGAATCTGCTTGGCCGGCAACCCGTCACGGCTGACATGCTGTATTCGGTGTCCGTGGCCCTGCCGGGCACAACACGCGGTCCGGTCGATTTGGAGGTAACACCCTTGCTGGCGGGACATACGCTGATCGTCTTCAAGGATACCAGCCGCCGGCTCCGTCTTGAGTCTCACGTCCGCCGGCTGATCACCGCGATCGACGCAACGCCCGAAGTGTTTTTCATCACGGACGCGGACTTCAAGCTGGCGTTTGTCAATCCTGCTTTCCAGATCACCACAGGCTATCCGATTGAGGAAGTGCTGGGCCGGACGGACGCTTTCCTGCGAGCTCCTTTTGAAATTGAAAAAGTCCGTATGTACCTGGACGGAGTGACGCAGGGCCGCGAATGGATCGGGGAACTGACGAACGTGCGGCGTGACGGCGCCCATTACCAGGTCGAGACCAATATTTCCCCCATTTTCGACCTGGCGGGGCGTTTCATGGGTTACGTGACCAGTGAACGGGACATCACTCCGCGATTAAAATTACAGAATGAACTTCGGCTCGAACGCGATTTCATTCAGAGCATCCTGTGGTCGCTGGATGGCGCGATTTACACGGTCGACCGCGAATTTCGGCTGACCCATGCCAATGAAGGCTGGCGGCGAATGCCGGTCGAGCATGCCGGGCTCAACTTCGAGGGGCCACCCGTGATCGGACGTCAACTGCTGACGTGTGTGCCCGATGTCGGCCGGCAGGCTGAGCTGGAATTTGCCTTCCGGGAGGTCCTGGACAAGGGCCAGGCGCAGGAAAACAGTTTTGTGTCGCCTGACGGGCGGCATTGGCTGATGAAGATTTCTCCCTGGGTTCATGCGCAAGAGGTGCGAGGCTTGATCTGCAGCATTACCGACCAGACCCATTTTCACGAGTTGCAGAATCAGTTGTTCCAATCGCAAAAGATGGAAATCATCGGCACGCTGGCGGCCGGTGTGGCACACGATTTTAATAATTTATTGCAGGCAATTCGCGGCAATGTGAGCCTGGTATTGCTCCAGACTTCGGAGGACTCCAACCTGCGGCACTGGGCCGAGCAAATCAATGTCGCGGCCTCCCGCGCGGCGGACATCGCCCATCAATTGCTCTCGTTCAGCCGGGAGTCGAAGGAAAAACGGACTGTGCTCGATTTGAATGAGGTCCTTGAGGAAGCCACCCAGCTGGCCCGGCGCACCTTGCGAGCCAATATCCTCCTGGACCTGGTCCCGTCGCCCGAGCCTTTGTTCGTGAAGGTTGACTCAACCCGCGCCAGCCAGGCTTTGTTGAATCTGTGCGTCAACGCCCAGGACGCAATGCCGGGAGGGGGCCGGCTCACGCTGCAAAATGCGATGAGGAAACTGACTCCCGAACAGTCGGCGCGCAGCGGCATCAACCCCGCCCAGGAGTTCGCCTGGTGCAGCGTCACGGATACCGGGTCGGGGATTGCGCCTGAAACATTGCCGCGGATTTTCGAGCCGTTTTTCACAACGAAGGAAAAAGGCAAGGGCACAGGCC
>DASRKU010000424.1:0-16436 GCA_035648815.1 Verrucomicrobiia bacterium
GGAAAAGACGGACTGGCCATCTGTTTTTGCGGAGACGGGCATTCAGTTCATGGCGATCAATACTTTGTTCCAGCTCGCCGCTGAAACCCCGGAGCGCATCAGCCGCGCGTCCCGGTTTTTAAATATTGCCGATGGGTTCAACTATTTGCTCTCTGGCGTCGCCCGGGCCGAGCAATCCCTTGCCAGCACAACGCAGCTTTACAATCCCACGTCCAGGTCCTGGTCGCATTCTCTTCTGAAACTGATCGGCGCGAGGCCTGAATTGTTTCCGGTTGTGGTCCCTTCCGGGACGCGGCTGGGACCGCTTCGGCCTGAAATCGCCACGGAAACCGGTTTGCGAAACGCGGATGTCTTTGCCACTTGCTCCCACGATACCGGGGCTGCTGTGGCGGCTGTGCCCACGGCAGGAACTGACTGGGCATTTTTAAGTTCAGGCACCTGGTCGCTGCTGGGAGTTGAAATTCCCGACCCAATCCTTACCGATGCCTGTCGCGATCTGGGGTTCACCAATGAAATCGGGTTTGGCGGGAGCGTGCGGTTGCTGAAGAATATTGTGGGGTTATGGCTGGTCCAGGAATGCCGCCGTCACTGGGCCAAAACCGGGCAGGAATATGATTACGAATCGCTCACGCAGTTGTGCGCTTCCAGTCGCGGATTTGTTTCGCTGATTGACCCGGCTGATTCGCGTTTTCTGGCTCCCGGAGACATGCCGGAAAAGATCACGGCTTTTTGCAGGGAAACAGGGCAGCCCGCGCCGGCCGATCCCGGCGCTTGTGTGCGCTGCGTCCTGGAGAGTCTGGCACTCTTTTACCGCCGCACATTGGAGCAACTCGAGCTGTTGCTCGGGCGAAAAGTCCGCCGCGTGCACGTCGTGGGCGGCGGCAGCAAGAACCGGATGCTCAATCAGTTTGTGGCAAATGCGCTGCATCGCGACGTCCTGGCGGGCCCAGCCGAAGCCAGCGCATTCGGCAACGTGCTGATCCAGGCCATCGCGTCCGGAGTGTTGCCGTCCATCGAAGCGGCCCGCGAGGTGGTGCGGAATTCCGTCGCAATGGAAACCTTTGAACCACGAGAGGAAGACTCGTGGGATCGGGCGTACGGGGTTTTTCAAGAATTGATTCGGAAGTAGCTAGGAGTGGACATCCAACAACCAACATCCAATCTCCAACGCCCAATGTCGGCAGCCCGTGAGCGCGCCTCTCGCCATCTGCAATTTCAAATCTCAAATTTGAAATTCAAAGGCGCCCTCACCCCGGCCCTCTCCCGTCCGACGGGAGAGGGAGAATGGGTCGACGCGTTCGTCGCAATCCACCTCGTGAAATCATCCAACGCGCCCCTGGTTGCGTTGTGTCGCGAAACGCGTATGCTAGGAGCATGAGCGTCCAAGGAATTCACACGCGTTCTTCCATCTCCCTCGCATGCCTGCTCGTTACGGCGCCTGCCGTCTTTGCCGACCAGGTCGACATGCAGAACGGCGATCATTACAACGGAAAAGTTTTATCACTGAGTTCAGACACACTGCTTCTGCACAATGATAATCTCGGCACGATTCGTTTGCCGCGCAGCAAAGTTGCCGCGATCAGCCTGGGCTCGAACAGCGTTCCCCGGGCTGCCGTGCCGCCGAGTGCAGCCCAGGCAGCTTTGCCGGTGGCTCCTAAACTGGCCGGAGGCGGGACGGCAATTGCAGGGAACAACCTCGACTCCTCCTTGCGGTCGCTTCGCATGCAAACCAATCTAGTGGATCAGGTGCAAAAGCAACTGTTGGAAGGCGCCGGTCCCGGAGCCACGACGAAATTCAACGAAATGTTGGACGGGCTGAACTCCGGGAAAATTTCGATAAGCGACCTTCGTAAGCAGGCCCAATCCGCTGCGACTCAATTGAGGGCATTCAAGAAGGAGTCCGGGGACGAGTCGTCCGATGTTCTCGACGGATATCTTTCGATCCTCGATCAATTCCTCAAGGAAACCGACGGCACCCACTGAAGCAACGAGAGGGCGAGCGCGGAATTTAACGGAGAATGTAGAAGATGGCGCGAAGCGTGTGGAGTGCGACCGCTTTAGCGGCGCTCTGGAGGGGGCGTGCGGGAGTGTGTGTTTTGCACGAGGGAGGAGAAAATGAAGAGCGGCGCTGAAGCGCACGCACTTCATGTGCTGGCGCGGCATAAGGCAGGCGTCGCGGGATCCGGTCGCGCTAACTGCAGCCACACGAACCTATTGTTTAAGCCGGTAAAATTTCGCGTTGTTGGTGGTGGGTTCGATGATGATATTGCTTCCCCCCGACTGAGAAGGAGTTGCCAGGACATTGGACCAGTTGAACCCCGGGTTGAGGCTTCCCCTGGACTGCAGGGAAAACGTATTGAGGACTGAGGGCCAGGAAATCTGGACCTGCCCTGGCAGCGCGGCGATGGAAAGGATTGGCAACCGCCACACTGTGGTTGTGATGGAGGCACTGTTATTGGCAAGGGAAGGATCCGGAAAGGCGCTGAAGGCGGATGCCGTGTCGGTCAATGTTACGGCTGCGGTCGGGACCACAGTCAGAGTCACCACGGCATTTGGACCGCCGCTGTTGATGGTGTTCAAGTTTCCCGTGATTGGGTTGCCGCTGGTGTTCAAGCTTCCCTGGGTGGTCGTGAAGTGGGTGAGCGTGACGGAGGCGGGGAGCGTGTTCGTGAACATCACGTTCGGCACGTTGAAGGAGCCGTTGTTGGCGATGGTGATGGTGTAAACGAGATTGCTTCCGACGAACACGGGATCAGGCGAGTCCGAAATGGTCAGCGACAGGTCGCTTGAATCCAGGACGAAATTTCCGGAGCTTGTGGCCTGGCCGCCCGGGCCCTGGACAGTGACAAGGCCGGTGGTGGCGCCGGCGGGCACGGTGGTATTGATCTGGCCATTGTTGATGACGTTGACCGGCTGAGCCGCAAGCACTCCGTTGAATTTCACGGCGGTCGCTCCCAGGAAATTGGTTCCAAAGATCGTGACGTTAGTGCCTGGCGACCCATGTGTTGGGAGGAAATTATTAACAAAGGGCACGCCGTAAAAGAAACGGGTCCCGCTATTCGCGGTCCCGCCGGGTGTGGTGATGCTGATGGGACCGGTAATCACTCCCGCAGGCACGGTCACGGTCATGAGCATGTTATTGGTCGTGTTCGTCACGGGAACAGGACCGGTTCCGGTGAACGTCACTGCGCTGGCCCCGATAAAATTGCTGCCGGACAGAACCACTGTGGTGTTGGGGCTGTTGGTGGGGAGGAAGCTTGTGATGGAGGGCGGCAGGTAAAAGAGTTGCGCGCTGGTCATCGAGCCGTCGACGGTGCTGACCGTGATGGGCGCGTTTGTGGCGCCGGAGGGCACGACAACGTTCATGGTTCCGAACGTGACGCTGGTGGGTGTCGCGGCGGTGACGCCTCCGAATTTCACCGTGAGTCCCGACACATTAAAATTGGCGCCCGTGATGGCGACCGTTGTGCCCACTGTCCCGGAGGTTGGGGAAAAGCCGGAGATGGTGGGCGACACCACGAAGTTGCTGCTGGTCTGGGATCCGCCTGCGGGAGCGATCACCTGGACCACGCCGCTCGGTGCGCCCGCGGGCACCGTGGTTTGAATCGTATTATTATTTTGGACTGTGAAGCTGGCCGATACGCCGCCGAATCGAACGATGGAAGCCCCGAGGAAATTCGTTCCCGAGATCACCACATTGGTTCCAGACCTTCCATTGGCCGGCGTAAAACTTTTGATGGCCGGCGGCACGTAAAAATTGGTGCTCGACGAAAAAATATTCGTGCTGGTCGAAAACGCGCCGCTGGGCGAGGTGATCAGGAGAGGCCCTGAGGTCACGCCGGCGGGGGCCTGGACTGTCAGCTTGTTGTCGGTTTCCACGTGAAGGTTGAATCCTGCCACGCCATTGAATTTCACGCTGGTGACACCGGTCAAATGCACTCCAAAATTCGTGACGGTCACATTGTCCGATCCTATCATGGGAGAGAAGTTGGTCACATAAGGCCCGGCGCCAACGACTGTAAAATTGTTCGCGCTGAAAACCGTGGTGCCGAGGTTGATTCGAACGCTGATTAACCCTGAGCTGGCGCCCGAAGGAACCAGCGAGCGAATAATGTTGTCGGCGGTGACTGTCGCCGATGTGTCCCGGGTTCCGTTAAAGGTGACCACCAGGTTGGTTGGCGCCCTGTTGCCGGGTGCGAAGCCACTTCCGTCAATTTCCACCTGGTCGCTCACGGAGCCCAGGAGCGGGGTAAAACCGCTGATAGTCTGGGCGGACGAGCGATCGGGGGCGGCGAGGAAACAAATTGCCAGCCCGATTCCGAGAAATTTAAATTTCATGTTGCTGCGGATCATTGTGCTGCCGAGGAATGCGATACTCCGAACAGGTTTTCTGAGCCCTAGACTCAAACCACTATCCGAATCATCCCGAAAAAGCAAAGAAATTAGGCATTTCCTTCGTTGCCTGATATTTGGTGCCGGCCCTAAACTGGGGCGGGTATGTTGCCTTACAAAATTGCCGCGATGCTCTATTGCTTCAGCGACCGCGATGAGGTGCTGCTGATGCAAAGGGCGCAGGAGCCAAATCGCGGTCTGTGGAGCCCCTGCGGGGGGAAGCTCCACACACAGGACGGTGAATCGCCTTATGCATGCGCGCGCAGGGAAGCCCGCGAGGAGCTCGGAGTCGAACTGAATTCCCCGGACCTGCATCTGACCGGCATCGTCAGCGAACACGGGTATGCGGGCCAATGCCACTGGCTGATGTTCCTGTTTGAAGTCACGCGCAGGTTCACATCCTTGCCCGCCCCGCATCGTGAAGGAACTTTCCAATTCTTCGAGCATAAGGCGCTGGAGTCTTTAAAAATACCGCAAACCGACCGGGAGCAAATCTGGCCATGGTTCTGGCAGCATCGCGGCGGTTTTTTCGCAGCACACTGCCATTGTCATCCCGACGGGCGGAATGAATGGACCCTGCTGGAATCCAGAATGCAAGGGAACCCTCACCCCATCCCTATCCCATCGGATGGGAGAGGGTGGCCGGAGGCCGGGTGAGGGTTCTTTTCTCAATTTGAAATTCGAGATATTTTGAATTTTCAAATCTCAAATCTGAAATTTGAAATCCGACAGTATGGATGAACCGATAATCGATCTTCAAAGCGACCAGTATTTCATGGGCGAGGCTTTGCGGCAGGCTGCAAAGGCTTATGAGGCCGATGAAGTGCCGGTCGGGGCCGTGGTCGTTCGCGATGGACGGATTATCGCGCGGGCCTTCAACCAGGTGGAAATGTTGAAGGACGCGACGGCGCATGCGGAGATGCTTGCGTTGACCCAGGCTGAGGAAAGCGTGGGAGACTGGCGGTTGACCGACTGCACTTTGTATGTGACCAAGGAACCGTGCCCGATGTGTGCCGGGGCGATCGTGCATGTCCGGCTGGCGCGCGTGGTCTTTGGCGCGGCCGACCCCAAGTCCGGCGCCGCGGGCAGTGTGCTCAACCTGCTCCAGCTTCCCGCGTTGAACCACCGGTGCGTTGTGACGTCCGGGGTAAGGGAGGCTGAAAGCCGGGTGATGCTCCAGAACTTTTTTGCGAAGCAGCGAAGTCTTGGAAAGCGAATGCCCGACAATCCGGGCGCGGAGGCAAACTGAGCAGGTGGAAAATCAAGATCCCGCGAAAAACTTCCGAATGCGGTTCTTGAAACTCTTCCTCGCCGGATGTCCAGCTGCAATTGCGGTCGATTCGCCGCCGTTGCGGGAAGCGTCGGCGCGAAAATCATGCACCAATTCCGGCCGGCTTACACGCTGGAATACCTTCAGGAACGAAGGATAATCCGAGAGCCCAAACAAGGACTGGACTTTTTTGTAGAGGTATTCAGGGTCGGTGACCAACCGAGGAAAGTGCAACCAGATCATGGGGATATCGTGTTCGGCCAGAGTATGGACCAGCATATACAATTGCTGCGCCAGCACCAGCTCCTGGGCTTCAGGGTCGGCGGTTTTCCACACTCCTCCGGGCAGCCCGGCTTTGTTGCCGTTCCGGCGCGTGACATCTCTTCGGCTCTCGGCTGCCGAATACAAATCCCGGACGGGAATAATTGCGCTATCGATGACGATTTCAGATTCTCGCAGAATCGCGCGCAGAGAATCGCAAAACGCCGGACGCTTGACGATGTAGGGCGCGGCTGGGTGTCTGATGTCGCGTTCCATTCCTGCATCACATTCGGGATACACCCCCGATTTGGAATCGGAGAATCCTGTATCCAAACCAAGCTCGGTCAACAGTTGCACCAGGAACGTTGTTCCCGCCCGGCCGGTGCCTGAAATAATAACGTGAGGCCTGCCCATGCTGGTCGATTATTTAATACAGTGATCTTGAACACAACAGCATTTTTTGATCATATGGGAATGGGTATTTTGCTTCACGGGCTCTTCCCCGGATGCACGATGCTTCTCAGGCTGTTCAATCCGGGAGTAATTCAATAGGTTGAGGCCCATGAAAGTCAGCGGATGCACTTTTCTGCGCAACGGCCACAAGCTCGGGTATCCGTTCGTCCAATCGATCCGATCCATCCTGCCCATCGTGGACGAGTTCGTCATTGCGCTGGGCCCCAGCGATGACGGGACGGAGGAGAGCCTCCGCGCCATTGGCGATCCCAAGATCCGAATCGTGCACACTCGATGGAACGAGGGGATCCGGAGCGATTACAGCGTGAAAGGGTTTGTGTATGGCCAGCAGAAAAGCATTGCGCTGTTCAATTGCACGGGGGACTGGACGTTTTATTTGGAGGCCGACGAGGTGATACACGAGCACGAGCTGGCAATCATCCGGGCATCGATGGAACGGCATCTGGATGATGAACGGGTGGAGGCATTGGCGTTTGATTATCTGCATTTTTACGGCAATGCGAATACGTATGCGTGGTCGCCCCGGTGGTATCGAAGCGAGGCGCGTATTTTGCGAAACACAATTCCGGCGTGGGGGCCGGAGGGGCTTTTCTTTGTCGTCCTCGATTCGCACAAGCATGGGCGGTATCCTCGGGCAGCGCAAACGGGCTCGACGATATATCATTACGGCTGGCTGCGGAGCGAGGCTCAGATGAATTTGAAATTGGAAACCGTGGAGCACTATTGGAGCGGACAGGCGGCGAAAGTGCGGTATGACGAAGTGGACCCGGAGACCTTGCGAGCGTTTGAGGGGACGCATCCGGCGGTGATCCGCGACTGGCTTCCGCAGGCCGAAGGATTATTTCGCGCGAATCCGGACCATCGGCTGACCAGCCGCGAGAGAAAGCATCGATGGATGCTCAAATTGGAATCGTGGTTCGGTGTGCAATTCAGCAAGAAGCATTACCGGCTGGTGAGGTAGGAGGATCGAACTCCGGCATCCGCAAATCCGCGCGCGCATGCCTCGATCACCTGGTTTGTATCAATGGAGAGCAGGGGCCCTCCGCGGCCGGCGGGGGGAGTGGCGGCCCATTCCGGATGGCGGAACGGGTAGCACTCGGTCTGGAAGTCCTTGATCATGACGACGCGTTTGCCCATGGCAACGGCCAGGTGCAGGAGGCCTGTGTCGCCACCAAGGACGAGGGCAGAGAGTTGCATCAATCCTGCGTTGGTGAGGAGCGGCGCGCCGGCGGAGACGGGGAATCCCGCCTGGCGAACCACTTCGAGTGCGGGGCGGTCGGCCGGGCCGCCGCCGAACAGCGGCTGGATTCCGTGGCTGCGCCAGTGCGCTGCCGTGGCGAGATAGCGATCGAGCGGCCAGTTTTTGCAGGGAGTGCTGGTCAGCGGCTGAATAAACAAAACCGGCCTGGCCGGATCCGGAACGAGGGCGCTGAAAAACCGGCGTGCTTCCTCAATGGCTTGGGCCGGCAGCACGAATTCATTTGCCGGATTTCCCACCTGTAGCCCGCATTGCTTGAGGAGCGAAAGGTTCCACTCGGCGGGGTGGATGCGGTCATTGCGCTGCGCGCTGTGCGTGTAGGCCCATTTGCGGCCGGCCGCATACACGTTGCCCCATCGCTGCGCTGCGCCGGTGCACCAGGACAGAAACGCCGTTTCCCCAAATCCCTGAAAATCCACCACGAACGAAAAGTTGCCCGCGCGCAATCGGCGCACCAACGACAGGGTTTCACGGACAATGACGAAAGGATTCGCTCCGCGGAATCGATCGTAGTCCAGCGTGATGGTTTCTTCGACGTCGCGAAAACCCTGGATCAGCGGCGCATTTTGAAGCGAGGTCAGGAACGTGATTTTTGCATCGGGAAAAGCTTCCCGAATGGCGCGAACGGCGGGCCGGGTGAACAGGACGTCGCCCATTGATCTGAGGCGGATGGCCAGGATGCTGGCGTTCACTTTCGCTGGAGCTCCCACAACTTGGCGTATTTCAGGAAGGTGTAATAGGCGTAGAGCGCGGCCAGGACCAGGCCGTAGCGGCCGTCTCGAAAGCCTTGTTTCGCAAGAAAGATTTTGAGGAACGTGGCGGGGGGGCTGAGAATCAACCGCGGCAGAGAGGCGCGCCTGCCTGCGCCGGCGTAACGTTGGGCCATGAGTGTCGAGTAACGCTGCAGCTTCGCGGTCGCAATTTCCAGCGTATCCCAGGGATACTGCAGAACATGCGCGCGCAAATGACCGAGCCTTCCGCGGAGCATGTAACTTTCATGCACCAGCTCGTCGTTGTACCGCATCTGCCGGCGGTCGAAAAGTTGCGGCTGGCGGTAGTCGGGATACCAGCCCGAATGCCGCATCCAATGGCCCAGGAAATGACTCTTACGCGGAATAAGATAGGCGTCGAACCGCGGCGCCTCCAATTCCCGGCGCATCTCGGCTTCCAGTTCCGGCGTGCACCGTTCGTCGGCGTCAATGCTGAAGATCCAGTCGTTCCTTGCCGCATCCAGCGCGAGATTTCGCAGAGGTCCGAAGCCGCAGAATTTTTCGCTGATGACACGGGCATTGAATTCACGGGCAATTTCAACGGTGCCATCAGTGCTGAACGAATCGACCACAATAATGTCATCCGCCCATCGGACGCTTTCAAGAACGGCCCGGATTTGCCGGGCTTCATTGAAGGTCAGGGTGTAGGCGGTAATGGGCCGTTGGGCGGTCATTTGAACCGGCGCAGCTTGGCACCAGGGGCCGAATAAAGTCAATGTCAGCCGTGACGGCGGAGTGCGCGTCTCGGGCGCACTCCGTCTCCTTCATACGTAGCAGCCGACGTGAGGAGGCTCTAACTCCAAATTGAACCACTTGAGTGGCCGGAAAGTGTGAGTCTCGTCACCTCGACTGCTACAAGAAAAAATCGGATTGCGTTTGACTGCACAGGACCGCAACATCCACGTCACTTGACCCGCGGTTTTGCGCTGTTTTCCTTGTGCCTGCGAAGCGACATCAACTCATTATTTGGGGCGCCGGCGGCCATGCTGCTGTTGTCGCCGACGCCGTGCGGCAAACCGGCACGCATCAGATCGTGGGCTTTGTTGATGATGCGGGCGGCGGCCGCCGATCCGCAAAATATCTTGGGGTTCGAGTATTAGGCAGCAGGACAGAGTTGGCGCAGGTGCAAAAGGCGGGAGTGGACCACATCGTGATTGCGATTGGCGACTGCGCGGCGCGATTGGAGCTTGCGGGGGTGGCGCAATCGATGGGTTTTCGCCTTTGCTCCGCCATTCATCCCCGCGCCACAGTGGCTTCGAGCGCAAAGATCGGCGCCGGAACCGTCATTGTCGCGGGAGCCGTCGTGAATTCCGGCGCTGTCATCGGCGAGAACTCCATTGTGAACACATGTGCGAGCGTGGACCATGACTGTGTGCTTCAGGACGGAGTGCATGTGTGTCCGGGAGCGCACCTGGCGGGCAACGTGACGGTGGGGCGAGGCTCGTGGATTGGAATTGGAGCGACGGTGATCGAACGAATTCGGATTGGACAGGGCGCGTTCATTGCGGCCGGAGCGGTGGTGGTCACTGACATTCCGGACGGCGCCCTGGCCCAAGGCGTCCCGGCGAAAGTGATTCGGAAAGGCCAGGCACGCCGGTCTGGCTGATCAGGGTTGAGATCCGGCCGGCTATGCTTTTCAACTCGTTCGCATTTTTCCTGTTTTTTCCGCTGGTCACCGTCTGTTATTTTCTCCTGCCGCATCGGTGCCGATGGGGGTTGCTGCTGGGGGCGAGCTGCCTTTTCTACATGTATTTCATTCCGAAATACATTCTCATCCTGGCCTTCACCATTGTTGTGGATTACGTCGCCGGCCTTTTGATTGAACCGGCGGAGGGATCGAGACGCCGTTTGTATTTGCTGCTCAGCATTGGAGCGAACGTGGGTGTTTTGGCGCTGTTCAAGTATTTTAATTTCGTCAGCGACAATCTGCGCCTGCTTGCGGGATTGATCCAGGAGTTGAAGGGGCGGGGAATTGCAGTTGTGCTGGTGACCTTGCCGGTGTCCAGGTATTATGCGGACGGCATGGATCGGGCGCGCTCCGAACCCGGAATGGCTGCCATTGCCGCGAACGGCAGCCGATGACGCGAATGAGTCGAATGTTTACTTTTGCCAATCGCAGGCCGGATTTCCTGATTCTCGGAGCCCAGAAGTCGGGCACGTCCGCGCTGGAATTCTTTTTGAGTCAGCATCCCCGGATTCGCTGCGCCAAGCGAAAGGAAGTTGGTTTTTTCAACCGGGACAAATGCTACGCGAGGGGCGAGGAGTGGTATGGGCGGCACTTTGGCCGGCGATGGAGGTCCGGGCTGTTGTTTTTTGAGGCGACGCCCGAGTATCTTTATTATCCGTTTGTGGCCGAGCGAATATTCCGGTTCGATCCGCGGATGAAGCTGATTGCTCTGTTGCGTGATCCGGTGGAGCGCGCGTTTTCAGCCTGGAACATGTTTCGGCAGATGCACAATGATCCGGAGATGAAGGAGGCGGCGATCCGCCATTTTTTGGCCGACGCGAACGCCGAGGTGCAGCGGGCGTTGGTGGACTTGTTGAGGGCGCCGGAGTTTCCGGATTTTTGTCACTGCGTGGAGCGGGAGCTGGAGGCGGTCGAGGCAGGCCGATCGCAGCCATTGGAGCCGAGCTTTGTGCGGCGCGGGATCTATCGGGAACAGGTTGAGCGGTTTTATCGGTTCTTTCCCAGGGACAACCTGCTGATCCTGGAGAGCAAGGAATTGAAAACGGATCGGAGGGCCTGTTTGAACCGGGTGCTGCAATTTTTGGGTTTGCCGGAGGCGGACTGGGATCGGACGAACCTGGAGGATCAGCATGCCCGGCCGTATGCCGCGCAAATGGACGAAGGCGCCCGCAAACGGCTGGAGGTATTTTTCGCGCCGGAGAATGCGGGGTTTTACCGTCTGATCGGGAGGGATTTTGGCTGGGGGTCGGGCGCCCCGAAACCCTCAAGCGGACAGGACGAGCCTGTCGGGTGTGATTAAAAGGTAGGAGCGCGGCTGTGTCGAAGACCAGCCGCAGCAGGCTCGAACTGTGCAGTGCGGTCAGGCGTTCCGACGTGCTGCGGCTGGTCTTCGACACAGGCGCGCTCCCTTCGTGGAACTGCTCTTTTGTTTGCTGGCGATTTGCTTTTCTGTTACCACTCGCCGACTGCATGATCACCGAACGTGAGTTGAAAAATAGACCAGCCGATCTGGCTTTGTTTGGGGGGAATCCGGCTTTCGACCAGGTGCTGCACGTCGGCCGCCCCAACGTCGGCAGTTGGGACGGGTTCCTGCGGCGGGTCACCGATTTGTGGGAACGGCGATGGTTCACCAATAACGGACCCTATGTGCGGGAGTTCGAAGAAAAGCTGACCCGCTACCTGGGCGTGAAACATTGCATCCCGGTGTGCAACGGCACCGTGGCAATGGAACTGGCCATCCGCGCGCTGGGATTGCGCGGGGAAGTCATTGTCCCGTCTTTCACCTTCATCGCCACCGCGCACGCATTGCAGTGGCAGGAAATCACGCCGGTTTTTTGCGACGTGGATCCGGCGACGCACAACCTGGATCCCGGGCGGGTCCGGCAAATGATCACGCCGCGGACGACGGGAATCATTGGCGTGCACATTTGGGGGAGGGCATGTGACGTGGAGGGGCTCGAGGCAATCGCTCGGGAGCATCATCTGAAATTACTGTATGATGCGGCGCACGGTTTCGGCTGCACGCACGGCGGACGGAGCATCGGCAATTTCGGCGAAGCCGAGGTGTTCAGTTTCCACGCAACAAAGTTCTTCAACACGTTCGAGGGCGGGGCTGTGGCGACGAACAACGACGAACTCGCGACGAAAATCCGGCTGATGAAGAACTTCGGGTTCCAGGGTTACGACAATGTGATTTACATCGGGACGAACGGGAAGATGAGCGAGATTTCGGCGGCCATGGGCCTGGCCGGCCTGGAAAGCCTGGACGAGTTCATCGCCGTCAACCGCAGGAACTACAACGTTTACAGGAAACTGCTGGCCAATGTTCCCGGCCTGGAGCTCATCCCGTACAACCAAAGCGAGCGCCTGAATTACCAGTACATCGTCATCCGGGTCGACGAAGCGGCGGCGGGATTGAGGCGTGACGAGATCGTGAAGTTGCTGCATGCCGAGAACGTGCTCGCGCGCCGCTATTTTTATCCAGGCTGCCATCGAATGGAGCCATATCGTTCCTTGTTTCCGCACGCGGGGCTGTTGCTGCCCGAGACGGAGCGCCTGACGCAGCAATTGTTCAGCCTGCCCAATGGAACCAGTGTTGGAGTGGAAGATATCGAGACGCTCTGCGGATTGATTCGATTCATGCTCGAGCACGCCCCTGAAGTCCGGCGCGAGCTGGCAACCCTTCAGGCCGCGCGGCGCGCGTCATGAAGTATGAAAGTCACCGTTTCGCTCATCACCTACAACCACGCCCCCTTTATCGCGCAGGCCATCGAGAGCGTGCTGATGCAGCAGACCCGGTTTGATTTTGAACTGTTGATTGGCGAAGACGGGTCCACCGACGGCACGCGCGAAATCGTCAGGAGCTACCAGGCAAAATACCCCGGCCGGATCCGGCTATTGCTGCACGACCGCAAAAATGTCGTCTTCATCAACGGAAAACCGACTGGTCAATGGAACTTTGCCAATAATGTCAGCAACAGCCGCGGCGAATACGTCGCGCTCCTGGATGGCGATGATTACTGGACTTCGCCTTTAAAGCTTCAGAAGCAGGCCGATTACCTGGATCAGAATTCCGATTGCGCCATGTGCTTTCATAACGTGGAGATTTTGGATGAAAGCGATCCCGGGCGCCTGGTCCCGCAATACCGGAAACGGCTGCCTCCAAAGTACAGCCTGGAGACGTTGCTCAAGGGGAATTTCATGCACACCTGCTCGGTCATGTTCCGTTCCGGCCTGTTTGGCGAATTCCCGCCGTGGTTTTTCAAGAGTCCTTTCGGGGACTGGCCGCTGCACGTGCTGAACGCGCAGCATGGGCGCATCGGGTACCTGGATGAAATCCTGGCCGTGTATCGAAAGCACGCCGGCGGCGTGTTGTCCGGGCAGGAGCGCATGGCGATTGTGGCGGCCACTGTGCAATCGGCCGAGCAGATTCGAAACGCGTTGACGCCCGAGCAGCGGCTGGTTTTGGACGAGCGGCTTGTGCAATGGCGCATGCAGCTTGCGAGCGCGAAGGGTGACAATCAGGAAGCCGGCAAGCTTGGCGCGGAATATTACCGGCGGTTTCTGTTTCGCACAAAGACCCAGCCCTGGCGAGTGTTCCGGCTGCTTGCAAAAACGAAAATCCGCGCGGCCCTTGGCGCGCGAGGCGAGCAGCGCGCATAGCGCAGACTGATCTTTGGACCTGCCTGCTTCACCGTTTCGCTTCGGGCTGTCTGGAATCCGGCGAAGCTGATGCGCACCGAGGTTTGTCGAGCAACTCGCAAACCGCTTTCACAAGGTCCGCGGTCTTGATGCCGTGCAAAAAGTCAGGTTCCGTGTCCGTGCCAAATAATGTGCGGTGCGGTCCTGTCGCCGGTATCCACGCTTCCATCCCGGAGAACGGGCGAAACCAGACGACGCTTGGCGTGCCGGTCATGAGCGCGACGTGGCGCATTCCCGTGTCGCCGGACAGGTGAAGAGCGCTGTGCTGGATCAGGGCGGGCATGAGATCGAGGCTGCCGGAGAATGCTTTCCAGGGTTTCCAGGGCAGGGCTTTCAGCAACTGGTCCAGTTTGACGCGCTCGCGCTCCGTCGGCGCGGTGGAGATGATCCAGCGTTTCTGCGGCCACTGCTTCTGCAGCGCCACCAGCAGTTCCACCATTTGTTCGCGGCTCAATTCCTTTTTGTCAGCCGTCGTAAAAGGGCTGACATGAAAAAACGTGCCGCGATCCGCCGCTGAAATGCCCAACTGCCCCAAAACCGCCTCGTCCGTTTCGACATGAAATTCGGGCTCGGAAAACGCAAAGCCGGCCTGCTCCAAACACCGGCATCGCTGCAGATACATCGAATCCGGTAGAAATGGGTATTGCACGAAGTCGGTGAACATCGATCGCCAGAAGGGCGGACCGCCGCCTGAAGGGATTCGGCCAAGCCGAAATCGCGCGCCGCTGAGGAACGAGAGCCAGCTCGATCGATCCGAGCCGTTGAGATTGATCAGCACATCGAATTGTTCAGACCGCAGACCGGTGATGAAGCGGATGTTTTGCCGCAGCGTGGCGTGCCTGGGAAACCGGGGATAACCCCACACGCGATCGACCCATGGGACGCAACGCATAATGTCCACGACGTGGTCCGCCACCGCCGCGTGAAGCCGGGCATTGGGACAGGCTTGCCGGATCATCCACAGGGCGGGCAGCAGATGGATGGTGTCGCCGAGAAAACCCAGATCCAACACCATGATGTTCTGCGAGTGACGCGCGCGTTCCAGGAAGCTCGATTCCGAGGATGCCGGGCCCTTCGCGGTGCTGGAACTGGTTTTGGAAATCAGGAAGTGCCGGGAGACGTCCGCAATGGCGGAGTATTGGCGATGCTTGGACCAGGCGATCGAGCGCGGGGCTTGAAACCGGGCCATGAACCGATACCAGGTGTTTCGCAGCCGCGCTCGAATCCAATCACGGCGGGCCAGGCGAATCCAATCTTTAACCGGGTAATGTTTTTGACGAAACAGGAGCAGCCCGTTCATCTTTCGCTCGCAAACGGCGTAAGGATCGCCGCCTTGCTCGCTGCCCCCGCCTCGGTGCCGTACGGTGACGTCCTCCACAAACCCGATCTCATATCCCAGTTCGCGCAGGCGAAGGCAGAGATCCGTTTCTTCCGAGTAGAGAAAAAAGGAGGGATCAAATCCGCCGAGTTTGTCATAGACCCGGCGGCGGATGATCATGCTGGCGCCGCTGACCCAGGCGATCCGGCCGGGCAACCTGGAAAAGTCCCGGTGGACATGCCGTTGCGCCGGGTAGCCCGTGGACGGGTGGGTTTCGCTTGTGCCATCCGCCGAGAGAATGCGATTGCCGGCCATTCCCCAATGGGACTGCGTTTCCAGGGCGTGACAGAGCCGGCTGAGCCCGGTGGTTTCGACTAAAATCGAGTCGGGATTGAGCAGGTGAACGTGCTGCCCGCGACTCGCGGCAACTCCCTGATTATTTGCCCTGCCGTAGCCGACGTTTTCGGGGTTCGCGACGACCTGGACACCGGCGGTTCTGGCAATCTCAGCCGTGCCGTCACTGCTTGCGTTGTCTACGACAATGATTTCGCTGGTGACGCCTGTCTGGGCGCGAACCGAGTCGAGGCAAGCCTGGATCGAGTCTGCCGAGTTGAACGTGACAATGATGACGCTGACGTCCATGGCGAGGCCGGGATTATGGTGCGCTCGTCGTCCAGAGGGTGTTCGAGTGGATTTTGCCCTGGAAGGCGTAGCCCTGTTCAGTCAAATACGTGGCTTTGGCGGCTTCTTTGGGGCGGTAGTTCTCGGTGATGATGACTCGCGGCCGCCACCGGGGAAAATCGAGTCCAAGGAGCACTTCATAATCCATTCCTTCGGCATCCACGCTAAGCACGCCGATATCGCGAGAGATCGCGAGCGAATGCAGGACGTTGTTCAGGGTATCGACCTTTACGTTGATGGTTTGGTCAAGCCTGCCTTTGCGGAATCCCGGATCCGGATCGGTGCAAAGAGTGGACAGGCTGGGCGCTTCGCCGTCTGCCCCGACGTAGAAGGGCAGGGTTCCGGTGGTATTGCTGCAAGCGATCTGGAGGCAGGTGACTTGGGGAGAGCGGGCGAATCGTTTCTCGAGGCGCTTGAAAACCACCGGATGCGGTTCGATCATCACGGCCCGCCAGCCGCGTGCGATAAAGGGATATGAATTGGAGCCGTAGAAGCCATCGTTTGCGCCCACGTCGATAACGATTTTCGGCGATTGCGGATTTACGAAACGCCAGAGGGCGGCAAATTCACCGTTGTGGGTGGTATCGCGCCGCAACAGAAATTTGATGAGGCCGCGCAAGTTC
>DASRKU010000425.1:0-3183 GCA_035648815.1 Verrucomicrobiia bacterium
TGTTTGCACAGCAGTATGAAAAATAGGCACTATTAGCTAATCCGCATTAATGCGGAGCCCGCGAGGGAACCTCACTCTGGCACCCGCGTTTTGCCCTGAAATTGGGGTCTTCTACCGGAAGTTCTACGGGCTGCCGGCCGGGATGGGGAGGGTTGGTGGTCGAATCACGTAAACCAGGACACGTTCCGGGGGCACCGGGCCGAACCCAAAAGGCAGTGGGCCCCACACCGAGGCCTGAAACCCTGCGCCGACCTCTTTGCTGGTGGTGGCAAGCCAGCGCGGGCCGGGCAGGGACAGGATTTCCGATGGATGCCAGAAATTTGTGTTCGGCATGGCGATGTTTGAATTGTTCAGCGGGATGGCCAGGTAATCTCCGGGCCGGGGAGCTGAGTGTTGGGCGACGACAGCCCTGGCATTGCCGCCGAATTTTTCCATGTAATATTGAAATCCCCAATGCCCTTCGAACCAGAGCGTATGTTCGGAACGGGCATACTTGTTCCAGGCTTGTCCTGCAATTTCTCTCGAAGCTTTGGCGAAGAGAAAATCCGAACGCGCTGTCCACAGCGAAAGCCCGGCGCTTGCAATGACGCAGAGCCAAACACTCTTGCCGGCCCAATTTCCCAAACCCCAATTCCGGAAGCTCCAGGCCCGGTCTGTTGGCTGCCGGCCCCGCTCCAGTTGCCGGGCCATGAGAATGCCTACGGCCGGCGCCATGGGTAATATGGATCGGGCGTTGACAATCCAGTTGAAAAAACCGGCGAATGCAAATGTTCCAAGGATCCAGAGCGCCAGAAACCACGCGCCTGAATCCCGGTTGCGCCACACGTCCAGGATCGCCAGCGCCAGGATGCCCGATCCGCCGATTGCCCAGGCGATGATTTGAAATTGAACAGCGCCGGGCGAAGACAATTCGTCGTAAGGTTTGAGCATCCTGTTGCCTGCGAACAAAACTCCGATGACGATCAACACGGCCGCCGAGATTCCCATCAGCGGGCGATTGCGCCACAGCAGAAGCGCGAGAAAGGAAGCCGTGGCGAGGCATGCGCCGGTGAAGTCCAGGGTCATCAAACCGTTTGAGAGCCCGGCAACTCCCAGGACGCGGGTGGTCAGCGCGTAATGCGCCGCCTCGGAAAGCAGCCCCATGCCGTAGTGCGCGCGGGTGGCCCACTCATATGCTGAGACGATGGCGACGGGAATGAGCAGGAGCAGCCCGGAAAAGGCGGCTTTTCGTTTGGGCATGAGCCGTTGCTTGTCTGGAATCCAACTGTATGCCGCGAGCAATGGAATCAAACCAATTGCGAAATATTTCGTGAGCGCCGCAAGGGCAACCAGGAGCGCCGATCCGATCAACTGGCGCGAGCTGTTCGCATCCAATCCCTCGACCCACAGAACGGCAGCCCAAACCCAAAATGCCAGCATGAGCGTATCGCACATGAGGGTCGTGCTGGTGACGACGAACACCGGGGTGGCGAGGGTGGCAGCCGCCGCCAGGAGGGGACGCTTCGTGAACCGGCGCGCCAGCCGATGCGTTCCCAGGATTGCGGCAAGCGCCGGAATCAGAAGGGCGCCGTGCAAGGCCGGCTCGGTCCATCCCAAAAGCGAGCCTGCCAAAGCCAGATAATAGGATGCCAGGGGCGGGTTCTTGGTCACCTCCCACATTGGGGAGGTGGTGTCATACCAGTTGACATCGAAGCCGAAAGGATTGGCAGGATGCTGCTGAATATGCCGGGCTGTCCAGACGAACAGGGGATCGTCGCCGTTGAGGGGTTTTGACAGGAATGGGCAGAGGGCTGCGAGGACGGCGAGTGCCAGCAAGAGTTGGGGCGCGCGGACGAAGCGAGCCAACAGTTCCAAGCCGCGTTTGGTGGAAAGCTGCGATGCAGGCGCCGTCATGGCGGGTCATGCTAATGGTTTTGGCCTCGGAGCCAAGAGAAAGCCTGCGCGATGGCGCCCTAAACCCACAGCGGCGCTGAAGCGCACGCACTCCAGGTGCTGGCGCGGCATTTAGCGCTCCGGCACAAGCGAGCGCGAAGCGTTAGTATATGCTTCTCCTGGCGCCTACTGCACCAGGAGAAGCCGGAAGAAACGGTTGGGCGTATGCGAACCTGAATAGCTCGCTTCCCAGGTCTGCAGTCCGGCGTTGTTGGTTCCGACCAATAGTTGCGAGATGCCGGAGGTCGTCCAGTTGACGACGTTGCTGGAGACCCAAACCTGGTACAACACATCCGGCACGTCGGCAGGCCGAGCGTAGGAAAGCACGCCTTCGCCGCTTTGCAGCCGAAAACCGACGAGGGGCTGGGTTGCGGAGACAAACGGAGCCAGACCGAGAGCATACTTGGCAAAGTTCGGAACGCCATCTCCGCCGGGCGTCGCGTTCGGACCGCTGATGGAGGGGTCAGCCAATTGTGCAGGCGTAAAATCCGCGTTTTGCCACGCGGCAAATCCGGTCAAGCCTGAATTGATTGTCAAAGTGGCGAGCAAGCTTGTCACGGAGCCGGCGCTGTTGGTCACGATCACAGAGTAAGTTCCTGTGTTTGTGGTTTGGATATTGGAGAGGGTGAAGCTGGGATTTGTGGCTCCTGTGAGGAGCGTGTTCGTGTTGTAATACCATTGGTATTTCAGCGGAACCGAGCCGGCGGCCACGGCCACCAATGTGACGCTGTCGCCTGTGTTCGCGCTCTGGCCCTGAGGATTCGCCAGCATGAAGGGCGCGGTCGGAAGATAGGTCGTGAGCAGCCAGTTCGTCTTGGACCATGTCAGCACCCCGGCGCCGGCGCCCGTGTTCGGGTCGCTGACCATTGCTTGGACCTGGCTGGGATCATCCATCGGGTAAGTATAGGGCAACACTCCTCCGGGAAGGTTCCATGAAAACGCGATGATGGGCGCCTGGAACGGTCCCAGGGGATTTCCGGGGTCGGTGCTGTTGCCACGAACGATGGTGCTGTCCATTTGGTAAATGGTATCCAACGCCAGGATCTTTCCGGTGTAAACGGGGTTTGAGGGATCGGTCTGGTTATTGCGCAGCGGCGTGAGGCAGTCGTTATAGACCGATTTCTCCACCAGCACCGCGCCATTCTCGGTCGAGATGCTGCCGTTCAGAAATGGGTTGAAACTGTAGGTGCTGTTCAACTTGTTCCGGTCTGTGGTGCTCATAGCGGCGGCCCGCGCGTCACGCAGGCGTTT
>DASRKU010000426.1:0-7909 GCA_035648815.1 Verrucomicrobiia bacterium
CCGCAGCACGTTGGAACGCCTGAGCGCACTGCGTGGATCGAGCCTGCTGCGGCTGGTTTCTCGTCGCTGCGCTCCTCCAAACACAGCCGCGCTCCTCTAAGAGCGAGTGCCTTCACTCCTCACCCGCTTTTAATCACACCCATCGGCGCCGGGATTATTAACTTCCTCTTGACATAATCATTCGACACTGGAATGGTGCATCCGGCAGTTTTACTCTCCATTGTGGTGCTCCTGCCAAGGCTTCCGGGCGAGCGCGAATCCGAATCGCAATGATCTTCGGCGAGCCGGAATCCCATGAAAGAAAACGGTATTATGAACGCGCGTGCCCTGAAAATCCTTGTCGCCAGTCAAAACCCCAAGAGACATCTCATCAACATCCTCACCTCCCTGCTGCTGCTGACCTGGTGCATCAATATCGCCGCCGCCGCCCAGGGGACGCGATTCTTCCGAATTTCCGGCCCAGCGCTGACAACCATTACTGCGTTCCGACCAGGTGGCACAATGGTTTGGAGCAATGCGCAGCCGGGCGCGATCTATACCGTCCAGACCGTCTCATCCCTGCTCGGCGGAAATAGTTGGGTGGATTATGTCCAGCTTCCCACGACCAACAGCGTCAACACGAACCGGCTCATTGATCTCAACCCGCCCGCGGGCATGACGCTCATTCCGGCGGGAGTGTCCGCGATGGGGGACAATCTGGATGGCGAGAGCGATGCCGTCTCCACCAACGTGACGGTGGCGGGATTTTACATGGACGTAAACCTGGTGAGCTATAGTCAATGGCAGTCGGTATATAATTGGGCCACCAATCACGGCTACAGCTTTGACTACCCAGGTTCCGGCAAGGCGGTAAATCATCCCGTGCAGCTCATCGACTGGTATGACAGCGCGAAGTGGTGCAACGCGCGGTCCGAGATGGAGTCTCTCACGCCGGCCTACTACACGGACGCGGCGCAGACGGTGGTGTATCGCTCAGGGGATGACGACCTTTCAAGCACGAACGTCAATTGGGATGCGGGATATCGGTTGCCGACCGAAGCAGAGTGGGAAAAGGCGGCCCGGGGTGGTTTGAATGCGCAACGGTTTCCGTGGGGCAACATGATTTCTGAAAGCCAGGCCAATTATAAGGGCACTAACGTCCTTAGCTACGATTTGGGGCCGAACGGCTTCAACGCTGCTTTTACGAACGGGGTGACTCCCTATACCAGCCCGGTGGGCTATTTTGCGGCGAACGGTTATGGACTTTACGACATGGCTGGGAATGTGCTCGAGTGGTGCTGGGATTGGTATGTGAAGCCGTATGCAGGAGGTGGTGATCCGCACGGACCGGAATCCGGCTTTGTCCGTGTGTTGCGCGGCGGTCTTTGGTACTCAGGCGCCGACCTCACACGTTGCGCCGATCGCCAATTCACCTTCCCGGATTTTCCCTACTTCGGTTTCGGTTTTCGATGTGTGAGGGGGCTTTAGCTTTTGAGCTTTTGCGCTTTAACTCTGTTGAACTCCTGCCTGCACGTAAAGGTAGTCGGCATCGCGCGAGCCGACGGCGAAGAGCGATTGCCTCACGTAATCGCCTGTGAAGAAATGGCCGTAGCCAACTTCCAGTTGCGAGGGGAACAACAATAAATCAATCCCAAAGATTGTAGCTTTGTCCCTGTGCGGGAGTTTTAGCGAAGCGAGCTGCGGCGGTCGCCGGCACTAACTGTGAAGATCCGTCGCTCCTCGCGCCTCGAAGCACTGGCTCCGCCACTCCGCAATGCGCTGATCCAATCCCAGTTTGTGAATGTAATCAGCGTCGAGCTCTTTCGGACAGAACTCCGACTCGGGGGCCGACGGATTATGCTCGAATGCATTGGCGACGTGGACGGCAGTGACCAGCCCGAATTCCTCGGACAGGCACTTGGAGGGACAGTGATGCAGGGTTACGGCCTCGACGACAGGCATTGGCAAACCCCAGATGGCCAGGACGCAACCGCCGACTTCGGCATGCGTCGCTCCGAACACGGCATTTTCGGCCTCCCACAGACTGAGGTTTTGCGCGCGGGCAACGGCCAGGGCCTGGCTGAAGGGTCCCGGCAGGTTGGCGGCGAACAGCAGCTTGCCGATGTCATGCAGCAAGCCCGCAGCAAAGGATTGTTCGGCCATTTCAGCGCCGGCCTTTTGCTGCTCCACGATGTTTCGGGCAAAGTGGCCGGTGATCAGCGAGTGCTGCCACAAAGTTTCCGCCGAAAATCCAACTCCAAGCAACTGGTCAAAGGAGGAAAATGTGTGCGCCAGGAGAACCAACGCTCGCGCGGTTTGAAGACCAATATAGCCGACCGCTTCTGTCGGCGCCGTCACCTGCAAGTGCAAACCGAAAACGGCCGAGTTTGCAATCTGCAGCACCTTTGCTGTCAAAGCCGGATCCTGCCCGATCAGCGACCCAATGACATCCACCGACACATCGGACGATCGCATCTCGGAAAGTATCTTCGAGTAAATCGAGGGTGGACTTGGCACCCACCGCATTTGTGCGATCAAGCTGCGCACCGTATCGCTCGGCAGCGAGGCTTCCAGCCTCATCGCATCGTTGAGCGCGTTGATGACGGTGGCGGCTTCGCAGGGTTTGAACAAATGATGATGCGCGCGCCCGATGCATTTTACCGTGCTTTGCGCATCGGCGACATCCGAGACGACCATGCGAATGGTCCTGGGCTGGCGCCGCATCACCTGGTCCAATAAATCCACACCTGTCATCCCTGACAACTCCACGTCCACAACAGCCGCATCAATGCTTAGTCGATCCATGACATCGAGAGCCTCCTTGCCATTGCCTGCGAAAGAAACGGTCCAGTTGCTGTCCGGATCGGCAGCGTGCTCGTGAAACTCTGCCCAAAGCGGCTGCTCACGGCCCACAAAGAGAATGCGCTTTTTCACGTTTCGAGAGCCGTTAATGCCGCATGGTCAATGCCATTCGATGAGACGGCGACTCTACCTTTATTGTCGGCCTTTCACCGGATTTTGAGTGACAGGCCCGCGCTGCTTTTTCAACCACGGACCCGCTCGACTCGGTACACGTTTGAGATTCTGCTGCGGCCATGGGATACTCTACGCGCTGTCATGAGCGTCAAAGTCAAGATTTGCGGCATCACCAACGCCACCGACGCGAACGCCGCTGTCAAAAGCGGGGCCGATGTTCTGGGCTTTGTGTTTTGTCCAAAGAGCCCGCGCTGCGTCGCCCTCGATGTCGCCGCCGGGATTATCCGCGCCCTGCCGCCGTTCGTCGTCAAGGCGGGCGTGTTCGTTGACGCAAAAGAGAACTTCGTGGAACGCGCGGTGAACGCGTGCGGGTTGAACCTGCTTCAGTTTCATGGCCACGAATCTCCCGATTATTGTCTTCAATTCGGCGTCATGAGCATTAAGGCCTTTCGGATTCGAGACGCTGGATTTCTCGATGAAATCCCGTCCTACAAGACCGATGCCTGGCTGCTGGACGCGTGGTCTCCAGCCTGGACCGGCGGAACCGGAGAAGCTTTCAACTGGGATCTGGCCATCCGCGCAAACCAGTTCGGCCGGCCCATTTTTTTGGCGGGCGGTCTGACGCCCGAAAATGTCGGGGAGGCGATCAGGAAAGTTCGGCCTTACGCCGTCGATGTCTCCAGCGGGGTGGAATCCGCCCCTGGCAAGAAGGACCACCGGAAACTAAAAGCATTTCTGGATGCCGCCAAAAGCGCATGATGGAAGTGCGAGGGTGGAAGTGCATTGTTTGGGTTTTTGGTTAGAGCCTCCTTCTGCCTTCGCAAAGCTCCGGCGCGACAAGCACGTCGGCTGCTACCTTCAAGCAGGCCCCCACCAACCCAATGTGAATCCGTGGTTGCCCCGATTCATTTTTGCTTCAACATCAGCGCAGAAATTCGGATTGCACCTATGAAGAAAATCCACTTTTCGACTGGCCTTGTTTGCCTTGCATTGCTCGCCGCCTCAGGCAGTTCGGGTCGGGAGTTCTATGTCTCTCTACAGGGCAAAGCCACGGCTGCGGGCACCGTTCAAGATCCACTGGACTCGATCCAGGTTGCCCTGGACCGGGCCCAGGCCGGCGATGCCGTTATCATCCGCGGCGGGCGTTACCCGCTAAAGCGGGAAATCCAGGTCGCTCATTCGGGAATCCCCGAGCACTGGCTGACCATCCAGGCTTATGAACAGGAAAACGTGCAGATCGACGGCGGTCAACTCACCGATGAAAATCCCCAGTTTTCCGATTTGGGAACTTTTAATCTAAAAGGGGTTCAGTATGTGAGAGTCAAAGATCTCGGGGTGATCAACTCTCATAACCTCGGATTCATGGTGCGCGGTCCGCAAACCCGCCATATCGAGCTCATCGGCTGTCGCTCGGACAAGTCCTACAATTCCGGCATTGGGATCTGGTATGCCGAGCAGGTCAATGTTCTGCGGTGTGAAGTGACCGGCGCAAACGATCAGGACTTGCGCACGCCACGGCAAAGGCTGGAGCACGAGGCCCCGCACGAAGCGATCTCACTGGCCGGCGCGCAATATTTCGACGTGGCCTCCAACGAGGTTCATCATTGCTTGAAAGAAGGGATCGATTGCAAGGAAGTCAGCGCCCATGGGCGCGTGCACCACAATTTTGTGCACGACATGCCCCGGCAAGGATTGTATGCCGATGCCTGGTTTGGCTTGCTTGAAGACGTGGAGTTTGATTCGAACACAGTGACCCGTTGCGAGTGGGGAGCGGGCATTTCGGTGGAAGGCACAGGCGCGGAAATGAACAACGTGCGCTTTCATCACAACATCCTTTTCAAGAACCGGGCATCGGGAATTCTCTTTGGAGTGTGGGGAACCAACGGGCTCAGGCGCAATATTGCCATCTACAACAATACGATCTACGGCAATGGGACGAAGAAGCACTGGGCCGGATCGACCGGTGGAATTGATGTGCGCTCCGCCAACATTTCGCACGTCCGCATTTTCAACAATATCTGCAGTCAGAATTACGCGTTTGCCATCGCCACGTTTGCGCCGCCTGCCGAAGCACAAACCCTGCTGAAGGGCAAGGATGTGGTGATCGAGAACAATTGGCTCGATAGCGGGGAACCGATTGATGAAGGCGGTGGAGTGTTCAATCGCACTTATCCGTATGCCGGAAAATCCCATTTCGATGGCAACCCCATGTTTGTGGACCCGGCACACGGGGATTTTCGACTTCAAAACGGTTCACCTGCGGTTGGAAAGGGAGAAACTGTGCCTGAAATTGGCGGCGGCAAGAACCTGGGCGCGCTGTAGGTGACCAAAGAATCTTTAACCACGGATGGACACGGATGGGGAAAGACATCGGCGGGGGACGAGCTGCGTGCGGCTAGACTTGGTGGTAGCAGCCGACGTGTTTGTCGCGTCGGAGCTTTGTGAAGGTAGAAGGAGGCTCTGATTAGATCCTGAAAAAGAATGAGTCTCCTCACGTCGACTGCTACAGAGGATTGGCGTGCGAAATTATTCTTACTTGGGGGTTGGATGTTGGATTGTTGGATGTTCAGC
This sequence comes from Verrucomicrobiia bacterium, assembly GCA_035648815.1. Taxonomy (GTDB): domain Bacteria; phylum Verrucomicrobiota; class Verrucomicrobiia; order Limisphaerales; family BOG-1460; genus DASRKU01. Next base: position 5,527 of record DASRKU010000426.1, read on the forward strand.
CTGGCCGCATGCAGTGCGCCCTGGCTTAAATTTGCCCCCATCCGTGTCCATCCGTGGTTAAAGACTTAGGGTTTTGGCACCTGGCTGCGTACTTTCATGTCCTTAACCGCTTGCCCGCCCCCAATCGGATTACGCCACGACATCTGTTTTTCATAAACCACAAAGCCTGTCGGGCGATACACCCTCAGCGTCAACTCAATCGACCGGGCGTTCTTCCAATCCCACTTCCCGCGAATTTGCGCGCTGGCAGGATCATTGACCATCTCCTCTCCCTTTCCCAGCACGTCGCCGAAATGATTGTGGGCTTCCCAAGTGACGCGATAACCGCCTATGGAATGAGAAGGCAATTCGGAAATGTCGCGGCGCGAAATCCCCGCGTCGAAGCCCATCGGCGGATACGGATAACTTGTAGAACAGTTCCAGATCAGGTGGACGCGCACGGGACAATTCAACTCCTTCCAGAAATCATACGAAGGCCGGCGCTGGCGATTTTCATCCACGACGCCCATGTCCATGATGCCTTCCATTTGTCCGGGCCAAACATTTCGATGAGATGGGAAATCCTGGTAACACCAGAAAATGGCGCCTGCAATCCAATCGAATTTCGCAAAAGTTGACATTTGATCCCGCATCGTCTCGACGCGAAGGCGATCCGACGTCGCGGGGTCCGGACCGAACAGTCCCAGGAAGCCGAACTCGGAGACAATGAACATTTTGTCTGGATAACGTTTTCCGGCATTTTCCAGCGCACTTTCGAGCAGATGCGCGGGCCCATGCCAGTTTCCGTAATACTGGTTCAACATGATGAAATCGGCCGCCTGCGCGGCCTCAATGACCTGGTCCGTTCTCGCAATGGTATCGTCGGCATAGCTCACGAACCGATCGGGGTCGATGGATTTGACCAAGTCGCGCATGGTTTTAAAGTAGGCGACGCCGCCGGGCAGATGCGTGGCACCCTCGTTGCACATGCTCCAGGCCATGATGCAGGGATGATTGTAAGCCTGCTCAATCATTTCGCGCATCATCTGTTTGGCGAGCGCCAGGACCCGCGGATCGCTCAATTGTTTCTCACTGAACTGCCACAGCGGGATTTCGGGTATCAAGAGAATGCCGTTGCGATCGCAATAATCCAAAACTTCCGGAGGTTGGGGATAGTGCACCGGACGGCTTAGCGTGGTTTGCAAATTTTTCAAATCATCGTAATCGGCGCGGATCGTGCCGCGCGTCTCAGCCAGCCCTTCCCACGGTGAATCCTCGTGCCGCGACACCCCGCTCAATCGGACTCGCTCGCCATTCACAAACAGGTGGCGGTCGCGAATCTCAATTGTCCGCACCCCGAAAGAATCGCTGCGCGAATCGAGAACACCGCCCCCGTCGTCCACAAGCTCGGCTTCCATTCGATACAGCCGCGGATGGTCAAAGTGCCAGAGCTGAGGTGAAGGCAGGCGCAGGTTCACGGGGATGTCCTGTCCGCCGGGGGAAAGCTGAATGGTTTGCTCGGCTGTCGCCACGGGCTTGCCGCCGGTCGGCGCGAACGCGCGCAACATCAATGTTGCGCGAACCGGCTTTTGCCCATGATTTTCCAGAAACACCCGAGTCTCCACCCGGGCCTCATTGGTGCCGGCACTGCTGCGGATTTGCTGGCGGCGAATCAATGCCGGCCCGCGAAACTCAATCCAGGCGTCGCGCACGATGCCACCGTAATGCCACCAATCATACCAGATCAGGTCCGTGTCATTGCCCCAGCTCAGTCGCATGGCCAGGCCCGGGATGGTCGCGAAGCCCGGCTCGTTATTCAATTGCACGGCCAGGAAATTCCGCCGCTGAAGATGTTTTGTGATATCGATGACATAAGCCGTGTGGCCTCCTTCGTGGGAGCCGACCTCGACGCCGTTGAGCCAGATGCGCGACTTGTAGAACGTGGCTCCGAAATTGAGTTCGGCACGTTTGCCCATGGAGTCTGCATCCACGTCGAACTGGCGGAAGTACCAGGCATTTCCTTCATAATCGTGGTGCTCGCCGATGTTCCATGTATGGGGCACGCTAACGGTCTCGGTATCCGCGGGCATCTCACGGAACCACCCGGCATTCGTGCCCTGATCGGAAGGGTCGATCCGAAACTGCCAGGATCCATTCAGGGGAATCACCGGACCGGCGAACGTGCCAGGGGCGAGGCAGGCTAAGAAAAGGCACAGGGTGGAAAGGCGGCGCAACAGATGCAGCGAATTCATGAGTTTATTCCACATGGACCCACGCTGAAAGTAAATCGCGAAAACGCCGGAGGATCCAAAAACCAAAAGGTTTAACCACGGATGGACACGGATAGAGACGGAAAAGAGGCTTGTGATAGGAACGGCGCTGCTGCGCTCTCAGGGCCGCGGAG
>DASRKU010000427.1:0-3909 GCA_035648815.1 Verrucomicrobiia bacterium
GGTGTGGGAGAGGGACGGGGTGAGGGCGCCTCCCTCTCGACCCTCGACCCTCGACCCTCGACTGTCTTGCGGAGGATATCCAAACCTGACGTTCTCCAGCGTGATGACGCGATGGCCGCTGCGGTGCGGTTGGGGGAAGCGGAATCCGACGGTTGCCTCCCTGTCCGCCGATCCATCCACCATGACGGCGCGCAGCCGTTCGATTTGCTTGAGCTTGCTTTGGGCCTGGGCGGCTTTCGTGTTCTTGGCGCGGAACCGGTCCACAAACGTCTGGAGCCGGTCGATCTCACGGGTCTGGGCCTTGTGCGTGGCGAGCCGGGTCTCCTCCGCCGCCTCGCGTTGCAGCAGATACGCGTCGTAATTGCCCGTGTATCGCAGCACGCGGCCCTGGCGGATTTCCACAACATGCGTGCAGAGCCGATTGAGAAATTCCCGGTCATGCGAAATTAGGAGCATCCCGCCGCTGTAATTCTCCAGGTGCGATTGCAACCAGAGCACCGTTTCCAGGTCCAGATGGTTGGTCGGTTCGTCCAGCATCAGCAGTTCCGGTTCGGTGACGAGCAGGCGCGCAAGGTGCGCTCGCATGATCCAGCCGCCGGAAAGCTCGCGCGCATGCCGGGCGAACGAATTTTGATCGAACCCAAGGTTGACCAGGATGCGCTTGGCTCGTGAGACGATCTCCCCGTCCGCTTCCAGTTCGTGCGGCAGGGCGATGTCCATGACCGTCTCCTCGCCCGCCGGCTCGGTTTCCTGGGGCAGGTATCCCACGCGTGTCCCGCGGTTGAAAGTCACTTCACCCGCATCGGCGGAATCACGGCCCAGGATCAATTTCAGCAAAGTCGATTTTCCCGCCCCGTTCGGTCCGACAATGCCGATGCGTTCCCCCGCCAGCACCGTCAGCGACACATCATCAAACAAGATGCGTTCACCAAAGCGCCTGGTCAGTCCGGAAAGTGTGAGCATATGGCAGCTAAAAAGGGAAAGGATTCCTGGTGCGAGGTTTGATGCGGCTGTCGACCCCGGCCCCCGATCTTATTTGGGCTTCAATTGCGGAAACAAAATCACATCACGGATGTTCTCCTGTCCCAGCAGCAGCATGCAAAGCCGGTCGATGCCCAGGCCCATTCCGCCGGCTGGAGGCATGCCGTGTTCCAGGGCGACCAGAAAATCCTCGTCGAGCTTCTGCTGCTCGCCCCCGGCCTGGTGCTCCAGGCTCTCGCGCTGCTGGATGGGATCGTTCTGCTCGGTGTAGGCCGGCGCGATTTCCTGGCCGTTGATGCAGCATTCGAACACCTCAACCGTGCTGGGGTCCTCCGGCGAGATCTTGGCCAGCGGTATTAATTCCCTGGGCGCGTGCGTGACGAATGTCGGGTTGATCAATGTGGGCTCGATCAACTTTTCGAAAACCGCCTGCGTGACCTCGAAATCCTCGTACTGCTTCCCGATCTCCGCTCCCAGCTTGACCGCCCGCTCGCGCCGCTCCTTCGGCTCCACGTCAAACCAATCAGCCCCCGCGCGCTCCCGAACAATGTCCTTGTAGCGAATGCGCCGCCACGGCGGGTTCAGGTCGATGGTTTTCACCACCTTTCCCTCCGCGTCCTTGTGCTCGATCACCAGCGTATCCAAAACGTTTTCCGCGACGTGGCAGACCAGCCCCTGCACCAGCTCCATCATCGTCTCGTAATCGCCATAAGCCTGGTATGCCTCGAGCATCGTGAACTCCGGGTTGTGCTTGCGCGACAGGCCCTCGTTGCGAAAATTGCGCCCGATCTCGAATACCTTGTCGATGCCGCCAACCAGCAGGCGTTTGAGGTAAAGTTCCAGGGCGATGCGCAGATAAAAATTGCAGCCAAGCGCGTTGTGGTGCGTGACAAATGGCTGCGCCGCCGCGCCGCCCGGAATGGCCTGCATCATCGGCGTCTCCACCTCGATATAACCGCGCGAGTGCAGAAAACTCCGAATCTCCCGAAGGATCTCACTGCGCATCAGGAATACGTCCTTCACTTCCGGGTTGGCCATCAGGTCCAGGTAACGCTGTCGATACCGGGTCTCGGTATCTTCGAGCCCGTAATACTTGCCCGGCGGCGGACGCAAGGCTTTGGCAAGAATCGTGAAGAGAGTGAGCCGGATCGAAATTTCCCCTGACTTCGTCGTAAACAACGTGCCCTGAGCCCCAATGAAATCGCCCAGGTCCAGGTGCCGGAATAAATCGAATTGCTCGTCTCCCAGCACGTTCTTCTGCGCATAGACCTGGATGCGCCCGCTCTGGTCGCGCACGTCGATGAACATGCTCTTGCCCATGTCGCGATGGGCTGTGATGCGGCCGGCGATGGCGACTTCTCGGCCTTCGGTGTAATTGTCATGGGCATGCCGGCACGATTCGCCAGGGCTGAATTTATTCCGGAACGGGTCAATTCCCTTCTGCCGCAGCGCCGCGAGTTTGGCTTTACGCTGTTCAATCAGTGTGTCGAGTGGTTGCTGTTGCTGGTCCATAGGATCGCCTGCGCCATGGAACAATAAATCGCGCGCGAAGTCCAATTTTAACCAGAGAAGCCTCTTCATCTCGTAGCAGTCGAAGTGACGAGACTCAACAGAACCAAAACCCTCACCCTGACCCTCTCCCATCCGACGGGAGAGGGAACAGGAGGGCGCGATTTGGATTAGGTTACGCTTTGGTTTGCAACCAACGCGTCAACCACTTCTCCCTCTCCCATCGGATGGGAGAGGGCCGGGGTGAGGGTTGGTTTCATCCTTTTGGATTGGGCAATACGTGCTCACGTCATCTTCCAGAGCCAGAGGCGCACACACAAAGCTTGCGGCTGCGCCCATGCGCTTGTAAGAAAACGCCGTGATCGGCGACCGCATATTTCGATTGGGCGTTGTGGGCTCGGGCAAAGGCTCCAACTTTGTCGCCGTCGCCGACGCGTGCGCCGCCGGGACAATCCCCGCCCAAGTGGCCCTGGTGTTAAGCGACGTGGCATCAGCCGGCATCCTGGAACACGCGCGCCAGCGCAAGATCGCGGCGAAGTTCATCAATCCCGGAAAATTCCGCACCAAACTCGACGAGGACGCCGAGCGCGCCTTCGTGGAGGCCTTGCGGGCAGCCCGGGTCGATTTGGTCGTGCTGGCCGGGTTCATGCGTGTTTTAAAAGGTGATTTTCTGCGGGCGTTTGAGGGACGCATCGTGAACATCCACCCGTCCTTGCTCCCGTCGTTCCCAGGGTTGGAGGCGTGGAAACAAGCCCTCGATCACGGGGTCAAAGTGACCGGGTGCACCGTGCATTATGTCGATGCGGGCGTTGATTCGGGTGCAATCATCGGGCAGCAAACGGTGCCTGTCCTGGACAACGACACGCCCGAGACGCTCCACCAGCGCATCCACACCGCCGAGCACCAGCTTTATCCAAAATGCCTCGCGGCAATCGCGCGCGGCGATATCACCGTGCGCGGCCGGCAGGTGATCCACAATAAAAAGAAGCCCTCACCCTAGCCCTCTCCCATCCGATGGGAGAGGGAAGGGGAGCCGGCGATTCAGACTTTAAGTGCATCATTGTTTGCACTCAACGCGTCCACCAGTTCTCCCTCTCCTATCGGATGGGAGAGGGTCGGGGTGAGGGTGCGTTTTAAATCTTTGCCAAAAATCGTGAACTTTCGACATTGTGGTAAGAAGGTACAAAAGAAAAAGGTCGCTTTGACGGCCTGAACTTGGCTATCAATTCGCCATCAGATCAACGCCGCCATTCCCATGGCGCGTTTCGCGAACTCGCAACGCAAAAATCGAATGAGCAATAAATTACGTTTTGGCCTGCCAAAAGGCAGTCTGCAGGATGCCACCATCGAGAAGATGGCCAAAGCCGGATTCAATATCCAGGTCAGCAGCCGCTCGTACATCCCTTACGTCGACGACGA
>DASRKU010000428.1:0-3061 GCA_035648815.1 Verrucomicrobiia bacterium
GCGGCCCAGGACGGAGCGGGGAATATGTTTATCACCTTCTCCGACAATCAGGGCCCGAACACCATCACCGATGGACGGGTGGTTAAATTGAATCTCTCAACCCTGGCAGCGACGGATGTGACACCGATCAAACATTCCGGCGAGCAGGGCGGCTATGGCGGCGTTTCTGTGGATCGCCAGAACACAAATATTGTCGTTCTCAGCACGATCGACCGGTGGTGGTCGCCGGCTCCCTATGCGCCATGGGACCAGATTTATCGCAGCACCAACAGCGGCGCAACGTGGGTTGAGACCATGCCCGCCACGCTTCCGGGTTCCACCTCCGCGCCGTGGTCTGTCGCCCGAAGCCCGCATTGGGCGGACGACGTTGAAATCGATCCCTTTAATTCCAACCGAGTCTTCTTCGTCACCGGTTACGGAGTCATTGGCACCACGAACATGACGGTGGCGGATTCCAATGGTTCGGTGAACTGGGTGTTTAACAGCGATGGACTGGAAGAAACCGTGCCACTCGGACTGGCGAGCCCGCCAAGCGGCGCCAATTTGTTGAGCGCGCACGGGGACATCGGCGGCTTCCGGCATTTCAATGTGGATGTGTCGCCGCCGCTGGCGGATTACTTTTCCTCGCACCGCGGGACCTCCTACGGAATCGATTTTGCGCAGGGCAATCCCAATTTCATTGCCCGGCTCTTCTCGGGCACGCCTTACGGCTGCTATTCGACTGATGGCGGTTCGTCATGGTCCGATTTCGTCACGGCGCCGCCGACCATCGGCAATGGTGTCGGCAACCTTGCCGTCTCGGCCGACGGCACCCGCATCGTGTGGATGCCACAAAGTTCTGTCGCGTATTATTCCGCCAACAATGGCGCGACGTGGACTGCCTCGACCGGCGGTCCGACGGCGACCCGCGTACCGGTGGCGGATCGGGTGAACGGCAACAAGTTTTACATCTACAACGGAACGCAGATGTACGTCAGCACCAATGGCGGAGCGACGTACGGTCTGGGGGGCACGACAACCTCCTCGGGCGGAGGCCCGCCTTGCGCCGTCTTTGGCAATGAAGGTCACGTGCTGTTGCCATTGGGCAACGGCTTGTGGCGCAGCACCAATTCTGGAACCAACTTCACCCAGTTCTCCACGGTGCAGTCGGCATCCTATGTCTCGGTTGGAAAAGCCGCCGCCGGCCAAAGCTACCCGGCCATCTTCATCCTCGGACAAATCGGCGGAGTCTCCGGAATCTACCGCTCCGATGATCAGGGCACCAACTGGGTGCGCATCAATGACAATCAACACCAGTTTGGTCTGAGCTGGGTTCATTCATTTTGCGCGGATCCGCGCGTGTATGGCCGGGTGTATTTCGGAACCGAGGGGCGCGGCGTCATCTATGGCGACCTGCTGCCTGCAAACACGCCGCCGACATTTCAGCCAATAGCGGATCAGACAGTGAACGTTGGCCAGACCGTGGCCTTTACCAGCAGTGCCACCGATAGCGATACGCCCGCCCAGACGCTCACGTTCAGCCTGCTGAGCGGACCTGCGGGAGCTTTGCTCGATACAAACATCGGCGCGTTTTCCTGGCGGCCGCCGGTCACCGCGGCGGACTCGACCAACCCTGTCAGCCTCCAGGTCGCAGATAATGGCACGCCCAGCATGAGCGCCACGCAAAGCTTCAATGTGATTGTGAACCCTCTCACGCTGCCAACTCTTGGCTCATTCAGCCTTAGCGCCGGACAATTCAGCTTCCAGGTCAATGGCGACACTGGACCGGATTACGAAATCCAATCTTCCAGCAACCTGGTGGACTGGGTGTCTGCGTTTACCACCAACTCTCCCGCAATGCCGTTCAACTGGACTGATCCGAGTGCCGGGACATCGCCATCGTTGTTTTATAGAATTGTCGTGGGTCCGCCGCTGCCGTGATCCTCTCGCTTTCTTCCAGATGTCGAGGTGACCCGCAAGCCGGAGGCTTGCCAGAAAGTAGCCGAGGGTTAGCGTAGCGCAGCGAAGCGACTCCCCCGGATCGTATCGCGGATTTGCATCGACCCAGAACGGGTCGCAGAGCGCTGCCATCCCTCCAGGATGGAATCGGCAAACCAATACCGGGGGTCTTCGCTGCGCTGCGACCCTCGGCTACTTTCTATCAACCCTTCGGGTTGGGGAACGGGAACTGAACATCCAACCTCCAGAGAGGCAGTAACCCATTAATTTAGTTGCCGATCCTGGTACTAACCGGTAAGACCCCCTCATGCAGAGGTGGCGCGAGTTCGCGATTTCATGGATTACAGCGGTCTTCTTCGCCCTGCAATCAATCAGCGCCCCCCAGTCCCCCGCGCGAGTTGATCTTGCCGCACCGTGCAACGCATTTGCCTGTGATCTGTATTCGCGCCTGTCGAAGCAGCCCGGCAATCTAATCATCTCGCCTGTTTCGATCGCTGTGGCGCTGGCCATGACCTGCGAAGGTGCGCGGGGCGAAACCGCCCGGGAAATGGCAAGCGTTCTGAACATTTCCGAGGATGCCGAAAGTCTTCACGCTTACTATGGTGCTTTGGCTAAGGGCTTGAGCGCGAGCAGCACATCGGGCAGCGAAATTATTTCCGCGAACGCGCTATTTGCGCAGAGCGGTTATCCATTCCTAAAGCCGTTTCAGGAGCGATTGCGCGACACTTATAATGCCACTTTCAACGAAGTGGACATGGCCCAGGCGGCGGCAACTCGCAAACGGATCAATGACTGGGTCTCTGAAATGACCCACAATAAAATCCTGGATATCATCCCACCTTCGATTCCTGGTCGTGATACTCGACTCATCCTGGTCAACGCGGTTTGGTTCAAGGCGGCATGGGCGATGCCTTTTGACAAGGCCAGTACTACCAATTTCCCATTTCGCCTAAACTCGGGCGAAACTGTTCCCGTTCCCATGATGGCTAAGATCGACAATTTTCGCTACGCGGAGGACAAGCTAATGCAAGTCTTGGAATTGCCGTATTCGAGCAATCAATTTTCGATGATGATTTTTCTGCCGAAAGGAAACACCAACTTCGCGCTCGTCGAGAGAAGTCTC
>DASRKU010000429.1:0-3322 GCA_035648815.1 Verrucomicrobiia bacterium
TATGCGTTCGGACATGGGCTCTCTTACACGAAGTTCGATTACCGGGATGCGGCTCTGGGCATTGCTGGCGGCAACTTCAAACTGACGTTTCGGCTGACAAACAGCGGCAGCCGTGATGGCGATGAAGTGGCGCAGGTTTATTACCGTCACATCAAGAGCGCGCTGCCTCAGGCGAAACTGGCGCTGTGCGCCTTTGCCCGTGTGCAGGTGCAGAAAGGCAAGTCCGCCAGGGTCAGTATGGAGATACCGGTCGAACGCTTTCGATACTGGGACCCCGCGAAGCATCGTTATGTTGTGGAAGCCGGCGACTACGAAATCCTCGTCGGGGCTGCGTCGGACGATATACGGGTGCGATTGCCTATGAGCGTGGCTGCGCCTTGATGCAACGGTTTCGGCAAGTTCGACAGCGGCGCCAGCACATGGAGTGCGTGCGCTTCAGCGCCGCTTTGGGTTTTATGATCCCTCGTGCAGGAAAGGGGGCTGGGGAACGTCCCCGATCCAGAGCGCCGGTAAACCGGACGCACTCCACACGCTATCGCGCTGGTCTTGTGCCGGGATGCCTTCATTATTTCCGCTGTTGGCCCTGCTGAAGGGCTTTCTCTCCAGCCGCCAGCACCGCCCGAATGCGCTTGCTGTCATACACACAGCCGGCCCATGTCCCGCCGCAAGCCGCTTGCAGCGCCGCCCACAAGCGCGTGTCCTCAGGCAATGCCGCGTTCGGCGCCAGGTCCTTCCGGGACTCGCGACCCGCAAGCACTTTGGCCCCTTCCTCCGTAGTAAACCGGCGCCCGCCTTCGCCCACCAGGTCGATACTCGCGTGATTCTTTTTGCTGTCGATGCAGATCCGGATGATGTCGTTGTCCAGAACTTTGCCAACCGGTCCGCCGGCGAGGGCTTCGGGGCCGATATGGCCGACGCAGGCTCCGGTCGAAACGCCTGAGAACCTGGCATCGGTTAGCAGCGCCACGTTCTTTCCGAATGGCAGGTGCTTCAATGCGCCAGTTACCTGGTAAGTCTCCTCCATCCCGGTGCCGAGCGGCCCAATCCCCACCAGCACGATCACGTCCCCGGCCTGAATCGTTCCCTTCTTAATCGCAGCCATCGCCGATTTCTCGGAAACGAAAACTCGGGCCTGACCTTCCTTTCGATACACGCCATCGGAATCGAGAATCGAAGGATCGATGGCTGTGGCTTTCACAACCGATCCTTCCGGCGCCAGGTTGCCCTGCGGAAAAACCAGCGTGCCGCTCAGGCCTCTGGCCTGGGCTTTGTCTGGAGGGAAAATCACCTCGTCAGGTTCGACCCGGTCCTTTTGCCGCAGCAAATCCCGGAACCGCTTGCGCCGTTCGCTCTTTTCCCAGTCCGCCAAATTCTGGCCCAGCGTTTTGCCTGTCACGGTCAGCGCGTCGGTGTCCAGCAGGTGCAGGTCTCGCAGGTGTAACATGACTTCGGGCACGCCGCCGGCCAGGAACACGCGGACGGTGGGATGCTGAACAGGGCCGTTGGGAAGGACACTCACGAGGCGCGGCACGCGCCCATTGACCGCCACCCAGTCCTTGACGGTCGGAATTTTCAAACCCGCCGCATGCGCAATGGCGGGTATGTGCAGCAATAGATTCGTCGATCCGCCAAAGGCCGCATGGACTACCATCGCGTTGCGAATGCTCGAATCACTGAGAATATCCCGCATCGCTGTCTTCCGTTGATTCAATCGATGCAGCGCGCGCGCGGAACGCCGGGCCATGTCCAGCCATACACGCTGGCCGGAGGGTGACAAGGCTGAATGGGGCAGGGACATTCCCAGCGCTTCGCTGACGACCTGGGCAGTCGCGGCCGTCCCCAGAAATTGGCAGCCTCCCCCTGGCGTTGCGCACGCCCTGCAACCAAGGTCCGCCGCTTCTTCCAACGAAATCAAACCCTGGGCGTACCGGGTCCCGATCGTTTGCACTGTCCCCGCGTCCTCCCCCGACGCTGGCGGCAGGGTCACGCCGCCTGGCACAATCACCCCCGGCAAATCCGGCAAACCCGCCAACGCCATCAGCATCGCGGGCAGGCCCTTGTCGCAGGTCGCAATTCCCAAAACCCCGGCTCGCAAGGGCAGCGAGCGAGCCAGTCGACGGAACAGAATCGCGGCGTCGTTCCGGTACGGCAGGCTGTCGAACATTCCCGGGGTTCCTTGCGTTCGGCCATCGCATGGATCGGAACAGAACCCCGCAAACGGGATCGTGCCCAGGCTGCGAAATTCTTCGGCCGCGGCTTGCACCAGGAGCCCAATCTCCCAATGGCCGGTGTGGTAACCGAGCGCGATGGGACTGCCGTCCGGCGCGCGCACCCCGCCTTGTGTGCTCAAAATCAGGAATTGCTCCCTGCCTGCCTCCGCCGGGTTCCATCCCATCCCCGCGTTTTGACTGAGTCCAAACAAATCGCCGCTGGGACTGTTCAACAGCATTTGTTCCGTGAGTGGCAGGCTCCCGGCAGGGCCTTCGGAGCGGGTGCGGATTTCATAAATCTCTTGCGACGCGGCAGCCAGAGTATCGTCGGTGGAACTCATAGTATGGCAAAGCATCCCGATTTTTGGGGCGAAATGGAAGATTTCAATCCGGATGGCTCTGCCATCCCTCCAGGAAGGATTGTTGAATCGAATACCGGAGGTCTGCGACCTCTGCTACTATCTTGACACCCCTCCGGGGTGTGGGCACGCTGAACTATCCGTCAACCCGGAGGGTTGCCAGAGAGTAGCCGGAGGTTGCAGCGCAGCGAAAACCTCCGGTATGCGATGCATAAACCGACACACCCCGGAGGGGTGCAGGATGTTTGATAGGGGTCACTATGGGATCAACATTTTACAGCCTCCATTACCACATCGTCTTTAGCACGAAAAATCGCTGTCCATTCATTCGATCTTCCTGGCGCCCTGATCTCCACCAATATCTCGGAGGCATTGTGCGCGGACTCGGCGGCGTTCCCGAAGGAGTCGGTGGTGTCGAGGATCACGTTCACATGCTCGTCAGTTTCAAAACCACAGATGCTCCGGCTGACATGGTTCGCGAGGCAAAGAAGGCATCGTCTACCTGGGCGGCCGAGAAATACGAGCGCATGTTTTCCTGGCAGGAGGGTTATTCCATTTTCTCGGTGAGTTGGACGCATTGCGAGGTCCTGCTCCGTTATATTGCAAACCAGGAGGCGCATCACAGGAAGGCGACATTTGCGGATGAGCTGAAGCGGCTTCTTGAAAAGAATGGCGTGAAATACGATCCGAAATACCTGTTGTGATGAGGCTCTGCCACCCCTGCGGGGTGGATCAATTTGGCATGGCACACCG
>DASRKU010000430.1:0-3497 GCA_035648815.1 Verrucomicrobiia bacterium
CTCGGGGGCGGCTGAGGCGCTTGCTGAAATTGTGGAGGGGAAACTGGGGACCAAGACGCGCACGGTGAAGCTGGGTTACGCCCAACGCGCCGCGGCACACTTCGCGAGCGCCACCGACGCGGACAACGCGTATGCGTGCGGGGTTGCCGCCGTCCGCGCGGCCGCGGAAGGCCAGAGCGGGTTCATGGTTAAAATCGTCAGAAACGTGGATTCGGCCGGCGCCATTCAATGGAGCACCGGCGTTCAGCCTCTCTCAGATATCGCCAACGTCGAACATTTCATTCCACGCGACTGGATTTGCGAGGACGGCTTCTTGCCGAATGAAAAATTTGTGGAGTACGCCCGGCCGCTGATTGAGCGGGAGGTGAAATATCCGCTTGAAGGCGGGCTGCCCAGGTATGTGACGATTGAAAAGGCGCGGATCGAAAAGAAGCTGCCCGCGAGGGCCTGAGCGCCGTCGGTTTTGATTCGTCAAACCGGCGGGGAGTTCCTAGGATTGTGGCATGAAGCTGAAGAGAATCGTTGCGCTGATCCTGCTGGCTGCGGCGGTGTTTATTTGTTCGGTTTCCGCCCAGGATGCCGGCTCCAAGCATCCGCTTTGGAAGGTTGAGGGTTCCGGCAATTCGATTTACCTGCTGGGTTCCATTCACGTGTTGAATCGGACCAACTATCCGCTCGCCACGCCGATCCTGCAGGCGTTCGGCAATTCTCCCATTGCCGTATTTGAGACGGAGATGGACAAGCTGGAGGAGCCCGAGGCGCAGCAAAAGATCCAGAGCCTGGCTGTGCTGCCGCCCGGCAAGACTCTGGAAGGGGAGCTTTCGCCGGCGGTCTTTGCCAGCTTCAGCAATCATGTTCGCGATGCGGGCCTGCCGCTGGCCGAGTTCACCCAGTTAAAACCATTCATGGCGGCCATGACTCTTGAGGTCGTTGAACTTCAAAAAATAGGCGCCCAAACCGAATATGGCGTCGATGAGTTCCTGCTCGGCCGGGCGCACCGGCTGGGAAAAACGGTTGTGCCGCTGGAGACTCCCGATTTTCAAATCAACCTCGCCACCGGCTTCAACAAGCAGGAAGGCGAACTGCTCCTGAAAAGCACGCTGCGGGATATCGACAACACCAAACAACTCTACGGAGAAATGCTCCGGGCCTGGCAGACCGGGGACATGGCAAAGCTCGAATCCATGCTCAACGAAGGGCTGCATGACGTGCCGGTGCTTTTCAAGAAACTCGTCACGGATCGCACCGAGCGCTGGATGCCCAAAATCGAGGAACTCTTGAAGGGCGATAAACAAGCCATTGTCATTGTGGGCGCCGGCCATTTGGTGGGAAAACAGGGGCTGATTGAACTTCTGAAGAAGAAAGGCTGGAAAATCACGCAACTGTAGAGCCGCGTAAGTCCGAGAGCGTCTCTCTCCTAATCTTAATCTTACTCCTAATCACAATAAGATTAAGATTAAGAGCAGGAGCAGTGGCGCCGCCTTCTTGATCTCGATCCTCGACATTCGATATTTTTTTGAACTTTTCTCCCCGGCCGGGAGAGGTATAGGTCAGATGGACGATTTGACCTGGAACATATGGATGACACCCGCCAATGGATTGAGGCGCTCTACCTCGAATCAGGTCCTCAGCTTTTGATTTTTTTGAAGCAACGGGTTGGGGATGTTGCCTCAGCCGAGGATCTTTTGCAGGAGACTTTTGCGGCCGCGCTGCGCCAGGCGGACCGCCTGCGCTCGGCCTCGTCACCGCGGGCTTACCTGTTTGGCATGGCTCGGAACCTGGCGGCGACGGCTTCCCGCAAAGCCTGGCGGCGCAACCAGCCACTCTTCATCCCCGAACCCCAACAGGAGCCGCAGGATCCCAGGCTCGAATTGCTCCGCGAGGCCATGACGAGGTTGAAACCCGAGTTCCAGGAAGCTCTCGAACTGAGACTGCGGCATGAACTGTCTTACGAGGAAATCGCCGAGGCAATCAATGTGCCCATCGGCACGGTTCGTTCACGCCTCCATCACGCTGTGCGGCAACTGCGACAGGATCTGTGCGATCCGGACCGGTTGCCGGCTAGTCGAAAGGAAGATGTATGAAGCAGGAAATATTGGAGCGACTGTTTATGGATCGCGCATTGGGCGGCTTGACGCCCGACGTCGCGGCGTTGCTCGATGCTTATCTCGAAAAGGACCCGGAGCAGTCGCGCCAGTTTGAAAGCATCGACGATTGTGTGCGGCTGGCGGCCCGGGCCTGTCCAAAACCACCCGCGCTCAAGCTGCCGCCGTTGAAACTGGTGCCGATGCCGGCGCCGCGGCCGGTCCGGACTGAATTCCGCGCGGGGTTGCGGATTTTGGAGATGGCGGCCGCTTTCGTCCTGGGCATAGGACTCAGCTTTTGGGGGCTCCGCCCGGCCGGGACAGCGACGATGAAGCCCCAGTCCACTTTCGCCACAACTGTTGAACCCAGCTCCCAGTCTGCGTTTTGGTCCATGAACCGCGCGATTAACATCCGCTCCAGTTCGGAATCGACCCAATCGCGGCGGGTTACCTGGGAAACTTTGATGCACAAAACTCAATCCATGAACTGATATGAAAAATTCCATTCGATCCCGGTCGGTAAATTTTTGGCGCACCGCTTTCTGGTTCTTCCCCGCCGTGCTGCTGGTCATTGCGGGGTGCGTATCGCAAAGGATTATTTGGGCCCCTGACGGCAAACAGGCCGCGGTGATTGCCGATGACGGGCTGTACCTGTGTGATGCCCAGGGGAAGCTTTCGGCCCTGCTGGCTCCCAGGGCAACCAGGGCGGCCTGGTTCAAGGATTCACGCCGGCTCGCCTTTGTGCGGGTCGACCGATGCACGAATTGGAATGGAGTGGCTTCACTGCTGAAGCCGCAAGTGCTGGACAGCATCCGCCAGGATGCGGCTGGTTTGGCGGCAAAATTCCGATCCCGACCCGCCAAGGAGGTGGTCGAGGCGGAGAAAACGGAAGTGGGCAAGGATATTCTTGCGGTCCGCATGCTGTATCTTCGGGACCAGTCTCAGGAAGCGGACCTGAAATCGATGCGGGCAGATGCCGAATGGAGGGAAATCGAGGCGGACATCAGCACGCTGGTGGTGGCGACGGTTGGGGAGGGCACGTTGCAGGCGGGACCGGGCATTGCAACCGAGATTGGCAGTGTTGAAGACGTTCGGGTTTCGCCGACTGGCGCGGGCATTGCGTTCACCGTTCCTGCAGGCAGGGGGGCCCGCTTGCTGGTGTGTGGGGCAGATGCTGGAACGCCGGCCCGGGTCATTACATCGCATTGCGCTGAATACCCGGATTGGTCGGCGGATGGAAACTCGCTGGTTTACATTGCAGCGGCCAATACGAATTCCACGGACGACCTGCCCCTGGCTGTGCTGACTCGCCGGCAGGTTTTCGACGGCGGAGTGCAATGGGCTGCCAAACCTGCGCAGGATGAGCTGGCGGGATTGGTGTTCAACGATCATACCAGGGTGCGATGCCTCCGG
>DASRKU010000431.1:0-17030 GCA_035648815.1 Verrucomicrobiia bacterium
CGGCAGGAAGGAGGATTGTTTCAGAAAAAGGAGCGTTTAGAAAAGAAAAAGGCCGGACATGCGTCCGGCCCTTTCCGAGAACAAAGCGCTGGGGGATTCCGAGGTAGTTTGCGCTGACTACTTTTCCCCGTCATCCGATGCGGCGCCGCAGACAAACGCCTCACATCACACACGAACTACTGCGTTTCTGCATCCCGATGACGTGATTAGAATACGAGATTAGAAGTTAAGTGCCAGTCACCAGAACTGGTGACAATGAGGTTGACTCATATTTAACTACAAATCAGCGATTTAGGTTATAAGCCTGCACAAAACTCTGTTCAATGTCGAAGAAATTTCGCCACCGCCTCTGTTCGAGTGCGGACCTGTAGCTTCTCGTAAATGCGCCGGATATAAGTATGGACGGTTTCATAGCTTATACCCAGTTTCTCGGCAATTTCCTTGTAAAGGAACCCTTGAGCGAGGCAGTCGAGAACTTCCTGTTCCCTTGGCGAGAGCGCCTCGGCGGCCTGGGATGGAGCCGGAACCTGTTGAAGCGTTTGGACGACTTTTCGCGCAATCAGCGTCGTCATGGGAGAACCACCCTCGTGCACTTCCTGGATCGCCTGCAGCAATTCCGCCTGAGTCGTTCGTTTGAGCAAATATCCTGTCGCCCCGGACTTGAGGGCGTTGAAGATGTTATCGGTATCCTCATAAACGGTGAGCATCAGGATTTGCGTCTTAGGTATCAATTGCTTGAGATGGCGGACGCATTCGACTCCGTTCATTCCTGGCAGGTTGATGTCCATGAGCACCACGTCAGGAGCGTCGTGAGGCAAGCCTTTCAATGCATCTTCGGCGCTGCCGTATTTGCTGATGCACTTTAAACCCTTCGCCCGGTTCAAAGACCGCGCCAAGGTATCTCTGAGCTTATCGTTATCTTCAACTATGGAGACAGTAATATCCACATCAAGCCGATCTCTTCATTGGCACACTCAGCCGCACCACCGTCCCATTCTCCGGGCCCGGGGTGATGGAGAATTGTCCGCCCACATCTTCCATGCGTTTGCGCATATTGCGCAATCCATTTCGACTTTGCATAGCGTCCATTTTCTTTGGCCCACGGCCGTTATCCTCGATTTCGATGGCGAAGTGGCGGTCTTCGAGGATGAGCCGGACCCGGGCCTCCGAAGCCTGCGCGTGTTTTACAACATTGGTGACGGCTTCTTTGAAGGCGAGGAACACATTGTGGCGGAGTTCCGGGGGAATGGCGATATTCGGAAGCTGAGTGGGGACGTCGAGGCGGTGTCGCAAACCTGCAGTTGCGAAATAATCCTGGGCATATTTGCAGGCATAGCCGATCAGGCCTTCGAGGGTGTCGTTGGACGGGTTGACGGCCCAGACAATTTCGTCCAGGGCCCCTGTCGTTTCGCGGGCGGTTTGGGAGATTTGGCTCGCATGGGTTTCCACTTCTTCAGGTATGTTTTTATCGCCCGAGGCCATTTCCCCGAGAATGGCGATTTGCGTGAGATTGGCACCGAGTTGGTCATGCAGATCGCGCGCGATGCGTCCGCGTTCTTTTTCCAGGGCCTGTTGTTGTTTCAGGAGGGCGAAGAGCTTCTGTGTGGAAATGTAGCGAACCCCATAAATGAGCAATCCCAGGAGCAGGATAGTGCTTAGGCTCAGGAACCACCAGGTTTGCCAGAACGGAGGCAGAACGATGATGCCCAACGTGGCGCCCTGCTCATTCCATATGCCGTCCTCGTTGCACGCGAGAACGTGGAATTGATAATGTCCAGGGGACAGGGTGCTGAACGGGGCGACGGGCCTGGTGCCGGCATCGATCCAGGCCATCTCATGGCCTTCCAGCCGATATCGGAACTGGGCTCGGTCGCGGGTGCCCAGGTTCAAGCTGGTGTAGCGGATTTCCAAGAGCTGTTTGCCGGGCGGGACAACAACAGCCTGCAACGATCCGGCGAATAGCGCGTTTGTCTTTTGTTCCTGGCCGTCGATTCGGACGGACTCGATGACAACGGGCGGAGCGTGCGGATTGGGTTTAAAGCTTTGCGGAGTGGCTGATACGAGTCCTTTTATCGTGGAAAACCACAGGTTGCCATCCGGCGTGCGACAGGAGGCCGGCTGGGAACCCTGGGTGCATTCCCGGGTAGGCAAGCCATCCTGCCTGCCGTAAACCCGGGCAGCAACAGCACCGCCGGCAAGATTTCGCTTCAGAACACGTATCAATCCCGCGTTGGATCCGACCCACATGTAACCCTGCTCATCCTCGACCAGATAAGCGACAGCATTGCCCACGAGCTCCTGCTGGGCAGAGTATTCCGAGTTCGCATTCCGATGCAGCCGGGCCAGACCGGCCCTGGTGCCGATCCATAGTGTTCCTTCCTTATCCAGCAATAACGCGGTGACACTCTCGCTGGGCAATCCTCGATCCTGGTGCATCGCCGAGAATGTGCCGTTGCGGTAACAATCCAGGCCCCCGCCGTCGGTGCCGATCCACAGGTTTCCATCAGAGTCCTCCGCGAGCGCGCGTATGCTGTTGGCCGAAAGGCCGTCGCGCGTCGTGAAAACCTTCCAGCTCTGTCCTTCATGACAAAAAAGGCCCAATTCGGATCCAAACCATAATCGGCCGGACCGGTCCTGGTAGATGGCCGAAAAGGCGTGTCCAGCCTCCGACTCAGGCACATGCTGAAATGAATCGCCCTTTTGGACGAACAGCCCCTGAAGGGTTGTCCCAACCCAAACTGTCCGGTCACGGTCAACGAACACGGATCGGATGTATGGATTCTGCGGATCCTCGCTGACATCATATTGTTTCCAAACGCCCCCGGCCAGGTGGCTGAGTTTACCTCCGAAATTGGCGAACCAGACGCCCCCCTGCCGATCGTCACACACTGACTGGATGGTGCGGCCGAGCGAATCTCCCTGAAGATCGAACAGCTTGGGTCTCACCCGATTCAGGCCACCACTGTCGGTCCCCACCCAGAGCGTGCCTTCGCGGTCGACGCACAGGGACAAAACCGTATCGTGCGACAGCCCGTTTCTGCTGGAGATCTGGATGGCGGCACCCTGTCGCGTGTACCAGAACACGCCTTTGTCCTGGGTGCCGACGACCAGGTTGCCGTCATTATCTTCGCAAGCGGTATTGACCTGCGACGCTTCCCATGGATAGGGGCCCCAATCCTTCTCGAGATGTCCGTTTGTCCACTTCTCGACCCGTCCGTCAGCCATTCTCCAGCAGCCGTTTGTCCGGGAGGAAAAAAGGTAATCCAGCTTCTGGAGCGGGTATTCCTGTTCCCAGAAAAAAGCAGACGAATTTGAAACCGACCTCATGCTGACCAGCCCGCGGCCCATGCCAAACCAAAGCGGTCCGAACTTTTCGGCGATGACAGGCCTGGCCTGGCCGTTGAGAATTTCCAGGCTGTTGTTTTGGAATCGGGCGACCTGGCCGTCCAGGGTGTTCAGCCACACGCAGCCCGAGCCATCTTCGGAAAGGGATGCGAGACGGCCGTGGGGTCTGCCGGTCCCGAGATCGAGACTTTGGACGGAGCCGTCCTTGTGGATCAACAAAACGCCGGCGGTTTCAGTGCCCACCCAAAGGTTGGTGCGGCTGTCTTCGGCGAGGAAAGCGATCTGGCTGCTTTTCATCCCCGGAGTATTTGCTTCGCTGAAGACCGTGCACTGCATTCCATCGAAGCGCACCAGGCCGTAGAGAGTGCCCAGCCACAGGTATCCATCACTGCCCTGGGCCAGGGCTGTGATTTCGTTCTGGGGCAACTGTTCCTCCGGGACGCGATCGACGAAGTAAGGGAAATCCTGTGAAGAACCGGCTCTCCATGAGCCCATCAGGCACCCGGCGCCAAGCAGCCAGCAGGCAAGGGTCCGGGCCGAACAATTCTTCAGCATGTCAGGAATTGTTGGAAAGAATGGCGCAGGAGTAAAGAGCGGACTTTGCTCTTGACCGGTGCGGTCCAACAGTGCAGTAGGAGGCATGCCCAGTTCACACTCTTTTAGACATCTATTTTGCCGCCCAATCGGGCTCGTTCTCATGCTCCTGCCGGCCTGTTCCTCGGATGCGCAGCCCGGGGACACAAATGTTTTGCTAAAGGGTGAAGCGGCAATGGGAGATTGGACTACCGATGCGCCGGGTGTGCGGCGACTCATCACTGTGAATGACCTGCCAAAGCCTTTCGCCACACCCTCAGCCGCGCAGTTCTCCCGCATCGTGCCCCGCCCTTCAAATGCCTGGCCGAAAGTTCCCCCGGGATTTCAAGTGGACCTCCTGGTCCAGGGGTTGGAAAACCCGAGAAAAATTGTCACCGCCCCAAACGGTGACGTTCTTGTTGCCGAGAGCGGTCCGGGAAGGATCAAGTTGTTGCGCCAAGGCAAGGACGGGAATGTCATCGTCACCAGCATTTTTGCCGAAGGATTGCACCAGCCGTTTGGAATCGCGTTCTATCCGCCGGGTAATCATCCGAAATTCGTATACGTCGCCAACACGGGTTCGATCATTCGCTATCCGTATCAAGCCGGCGACTTGAAGGCGCGCGGCGGTTCGGAGATGATTGTGCCGGACATTCCGGGAGGCGGGCATTTGCAGGGCGGAGGCCATTGGACGCGCGATATTGTGTTCAGTCCGGACGGCAAGAGGATGTTTGTGTCTGTGGGTTCCCATTCCAATGTCAGCGACAACGAGCAGGAGAAAAAACGGGCTGACATTTTGGAGTATCGACCCGACGGGTCCGGGTTCAGGATCTTCGCTTCGGGGATTCGCAATGCGGTCGGCCTGGCAATCGAACCGCACACGGGTGATTTGTGGTGCTCGGTGAACGAGCGGGATGAACTCGGGGACAACTTGCCTCCGGATTATATCACGCGCGTGCAGGAAAATGGCTTTTATGGCTGGCCCTGGTATTACATTGGGGACCATCAGGATCCGCGGCACGAAGGAAAACATCCCGAATTGGCCGGAAAGGTGATTGTTCCAGACATCCTGGTGCAGGCGCACATGGCTTCGCTGTGCATGACCTTTTACACAGGCGCGCAGTTCCCGGCTGAATACCGCGGCTATGCGTTCGCCGCCGAGCACGGCTCGTGGAATCGATCCCGCCGTGTTGGATATAAAGTGATCTGCGCGCCGATTCACGACGGCAAAGCTTCCGGGGAATACGTGGATTTCATGACCGGGTTCATCACGGATTCCGGAGATCCCTGGGCCCGGCCGGTCGGCGTCACGGTAGATTCGCAGGGATCGCTTCTCGTCACGGAAGATGGATCAGGTTCTGTGTGGCGGGTGCGGTACACGGGAAAACAACCCTGACGGATCGCCGCGCATACTCTGCCGCCAACTCCCTAGTTAGACTAGCTCTTGATGGGGTCATTTGGTAAGGCGTGTTGCCCAAAAAAGAAAATTGGAGAAAGCCCTCACCCTGGCCCTCTCCCGTCCGACGGGAGAGGGAACAGCAGCCGTACTATTTGGATTGAATTACGCCATGATTTACAGCAAACGCGTCGATCCATTCTCCCTCTCCCATCGGATGGGAGAGGGTCCGGGTGAGGGCGGCTTTTGCTTTTGTTGGACAAGACGGCCAGGACATACAACCTTTTGTCGTACGTGCGACAAAAGGTTGCATCGGCTTTTTTTGCGGGCAAGATATCGCTGGCGATGGTTTGTAACACTGTTCTCCTCTCCACAACTGTGCTCATGAAAATACTTCTGTGCCTGATTATTCCTGTGTGTCTTTGCGGCAAAACTCTCACGTGCTCCGCAGGCCCCGCAACGGCTCTGCCACGGAGCACGCCAGAGGAACAAGGCATCTCTTCGGCCGCCATTCTTGAATTCATCAAGGCCGCGGACCGGCAGGTCGACACGATGAACAGTTTCATGCTCGTGCGCCACGGCCACGTTGTCGCCGAGGCGTGGTGGGCCCCTTATGATTCGGGAACACGGCACGAGTTATATTCGTTGAGCAAAAGTTTCACTTCCACGGCCATCGGCATGCTCATCAGCGATGGGCGGCTATCGCTGGATGACCGCGTGTTGTCCTTTTTTCCCGAAGATGCCCCCGCGGAACCTGGGGAGAATCTCCAGGCAATGCGTGTGCGGGATTTGCTCTGCATGTCGACGGGCCACCACGAGGATGAAGTGAAGAAGTTTTCGTTTGTCTCATCGGAGAGGCTGACAAGGCAGTTCCTGGCGATGCCGGTGGCACACAAGCCAGGCACGCACTTCGTTTACAACACAGCGGCCACGTACATGCTTTCGGCGATCGCTCAGAAAATCACGGGCAAGACCCTGCTTGAGTTTCTCGGGCCGCGGCTCTTTGATCCCCTGGGTATTCAGGAGCCGCTTTGGGCCGCCAGTCCCCAGGGAATTTCCCTCGGCGGCTTCGGCTTGAGCATCCGGACGGAGGACATTGCGAGGTTGGGACAGCTTTATTTGCAGAAGGGCCAATGGCAGGGGAGGCAATTAGCGCCGGCATCCTGGATTGAGGCGGCCACAGCCAGGCAGACTTCCAACGGAAGCGATCCCGAGAGCGACTGGGAGCAGGGTTATGGTTATCAGTTCTGGCGCTGCCGGCATGGGTTGTACCGGGGCGACGGAGCCTTCGGGCAGTTCTGCATTGTGATGCCTGAGCAGGATGCTGTGGTTGCCATCACGAGCGGGACCAGGAATATGGGCTCGGTGATGAACCTGGTCTGGGACAATCTGCTGCCGGCCATGCAGCAGAAGAGGCTTAAGGCCAATCCCGAAACTCACAAACGGCTCAAGACGGCCATTGCCGGGCTGGCCGTGCATCCGGCGCAGGGTGCAGGCAACTCAACCCTGGCTTCGCATATCTCGGGCAGGCGTTTCGTCTTTCCCGCGAATTCACAGAATATAGAAGCCATTTCGCTCGAGTGCACGAACGGCAGTGTGACGCTGTTGGCCCGGGTCAGCGGCATCGATCACAGGATTGATTGCAGCAGCCAATGGAGCCGTGAGCGATTTGGTTTTGGCCGCTTCCCCGCGCAGCCCGCCGCCGCGACCGGGGCATGGGCATCGGAATCCAATTTCACGGCCAAAATTTGCTTCTACGAAACGCCGTTTTACATAACGCTGAACCTGGCATTTTCCGGCGACCAGGTGGTTTTGGATTGCGAGCACAACGTTTCGTTTGGTCCGACGCGCCAGCCGCAGCTCACCGGCAGTGCCGCAGCGGGCGGTTAGAACAGCAGTGCGAAAAATCGCCGGGCTCTATTTCGGCGGCAGTTGGGAGTATCCCGGCGTCACCTTATCAATATTTGGCCTGACGTCTGCGTTCACATTCCCGGTCGCCCATGCGATGCCGCCGAACAGGATTTCCTGGAACAAAGGATTGGTCCACACATCTTCGCGATGGCCCAGCGAGGTGAAAAACACCCGCCCTTTTCCATGTCGCCGCGCCCATGTGGCCGGATAGGACGGGCGCTGGTACGGATGCCCTTCCATTCCCGTCGTGTCCTGGACAAGAATGACGTGAAGATCGTTGCCGATGTTCTTGAACGAATACCACTCTTCCATGAGTTCAAAATCCTTTGACGGAGCGCCCGGGAACCTGGGATCAACAGACCGCATCGTGGCTTTCTGCTGCTTGCCGTGGATGATGAACTCGGCGCCGAGCATCTGGATATAGGGATCGGTTTGTGGCCCGTCGTTCTGGTAATGATCGACGCCACCGGGTTCGGGGGTGTGGAAGGTGTCGGTGGCGGAGTGAATTCCGACAAATCCTTTTCCGTCCTGAATGGCCTGGAGCAGCAGTTCCTTTCCGCCCGCGGGCATGCCGGGCATTTTGTCGGTGCCCGATTGCGTGAGGTCGCCGGTGGTGTAGAACACGAACGCGTCAAACTTGGCGATCTGGTCGCTTGTGAAGATGCCGCCGTCTTTGGAAAACTGAAAATCAATTCCATGTTCGGGACCTGTTTTCGACAGGATATTCTCTGCGAAACTGGGGCCGTTCTTTTGCTGGATGACCGAATGTTCGAATCCGGAGGATTTGGTAAAAACGAGCACCGATCGCTTGCTGGATTTGGCGGACGCCATTGTGTCACAACCCGTGAGACTCAAACCCAAGGCGGCGGCGGCGGACCGCAAAATCATTTCGCGTCGAGTGATGGAGTTCGGAACTGGAGCCGGTGTGTGTGTGTGTCGCATCCGCCTATTCGCGAGCAACGCGGCGGGTTCGTCAAGCTTCAAAAGAGGCCGGAACCCTCACCCCGACCCTCTCCCATCCGATGGGAGAGGGAGAACCAGGTTCACACGTTGGTTGCAAACCATTTCGCAATAAACTCCAAAGCGTTGGCTCCTGATCCCTCTCCCGTCGGACCTGTCCTTCCAAGCTTCACACCCTCCGGGTCAGTGCGACGCCCAGTGCCAGCAGTTTGCGGACTGCGGCGTGAGATTTTGCCTCGGCATAAATCCGGAGAATGGGCTCGGTGCCCGAGCCGCGCAGCATGAGCCATGAAGTGTCACGGGCAACGAATTTCACACCGTCGAAACTCTTGACGTCTTGCAGTGGAGAGTTTCCGAGCCGGGCGGGCGGGTTCTGTTTCAGGAACTGCATCAGCGCCGCCCTCTTCTCAAGAGGAAAATGGGTGTCGATGCGGCCATATTCATGGGGGCCGAATTCCCTAATCAACCGGGCGAGAATTCTTCGGACCGGCGCGCGTTCCATCGCCAGCATCTCCAGCAGCAACAACCCGGCGGCAATGCCGTCGCGCTCAGGGATGTGACCCTGGAACCCGATGCCACCGCTCTCTTCGGCTCCCAGCAGCACGTCTCCATGCAGCATCTCGGCGCAGATGTACTTGAAACCCACCCCGGTCTCCGTCATCGGCAGATCATGCGCGGCACACATCTTGTCAACCATCGATGTCGTCGTCAGCGCTTTGACAACCCGTCCCCTGCCCTGCCGGTTGGAAATGAAATGGTGCAGCAACAGGCAAATCACCTGGTGCGTTGTCAAATAGCCGCCACGTCCATCCATGCCCCCGACGCGGTCTGCGTCGCCATCCGTCACAAGGCAAATATCGTGCGGGTGTTTCTTCAAAAAGTTCTGGCTGCGGCCGTAGTTTTGTTCAATGGGTTCCGGGTTAATGCCTCCGAACAGCGGATCGTGCCTGCCATTGAGCGTGGTTACCCTGCACGTCGTGCCTTTGAGCAACTGGTCGAAGCATCCTGCGCCAACCCCGAACAAAGCCTCATGCGCAAAGCGAAGCCCGGATCGAGCGATCAACTTGAAATCCACCAAGCGTTTCAGCGCCGCATAATGCGCCGGCCGAACATCCTGAACCCGGACTTTTTTGCCTTCAACCCCGTCCGCCAGGGCCATGGTGCGAACCGGATGGCGATCCAGGAATTGTTCCACAGCTTTGCACGTTTCGGGATTGCTTGATCCGCCGTAGTCGGACTTGAGCTTGAAACCATTGAAGGCCGGCGGATTATGGCTGGCGGTCAACATGACCCCCCCGACCGCACCGAGTGCCTTCACGGCATAGGATACCGACGGAGTCGGCGTCGGTTCAGGAGTCAAGACGACCTGGAAATCATTTGCGGCAAATACCTCGGCGGCGGTTTTTGCAAAAGCGTCGGAAAAAAAGCGGCGATCATATCCAATCACGACTTTCTTTTCCGTGCCAGGGACGGGGTTTGCTGTCCAGTAGTCGGCGGTTGCCTGGGAAACGCGGCCGACATTTGCAAAGGTGAAGTCCTCGGCGATCACTGCTCGCCACCCGTCCGTGCCAAACTGGATTGGAGTCACCCGGGGAGTTTGGCACAGGAAGGAGGCGGTGCCAAGTCCGTGAGGCGGGAAGGACAAATGCTGATGTGCGAAGGACGGTGGAAGGTTCAAGATGGAGGATTGAGAGTCCACAGGATACCCTCACCCCGTCCCTCTCCCATCGGATGGGAGAGGGTGGCCGCAGGCCGGGTGAGGGTCCCCGAACCCTCAACTCTCAACTAGAACCTCAGGTCTGCCAGCGCCGGATCGACGGCGGTCACGGCTTTGCGCATTTTCTTTACGGCCGCTCGCAGGTTCCGATTGCCAAACAGGGTCGTGCCGCTAACAAACGCATTGGCCCCAACGCGAGCGCATTCGGGAGCGGTCTTGAAATCGATCCCGCCATCCACGGTGATGTTGAATCCCAATTGCTTCTCATTTCGCCAAGCGGCGGCCTGCTGAATTTTGGGCAATGTTTCGTGAATGAATTCCTGCCCTCCGAACCCGGGGTTCACGGTCATTATCAATAAGGCATCTATTTGCCCAAGGAACGGCTGCACCATGGAAATCGACGTGGGAGGATTGATGGCAAGCCCCGCCTTCTTTCCGAGCGACTTGATCTTCCACAGCAGGGAGGTGACGGAGTCGCCAAGTTCGACATGAACGTTCATTTGATCGGCCCCGGCTTCGGCGAAGGGTTCTAGAAGAATTTCGGGCTTGGAACACATCAAATGAACGTCGAAAAAAATCCGGACCAACGGACGGAGCGTCCGCACGACTTTTGGACCGAAGGAAATGTTGGGAACGAAATGCCCGTCCATGATGTCCAGATGCAGCCAGTCCGCTCCGGAGCGGCCAACGCGTTTTGCTTCTTTCGCAAAACGTCCAAAATCCGCAGCCAGCAGAGATGGAGCGATAATCATGGGAGCGAGATTAGCGGAACTCCCGCCTGCACAGAAAGACGCAAATTGTGGGGGGTGGCAGGGGCGCACTGCGTGGGTACGGCTGCGGGTGTGCCCGATGGAAAGCGGCGCTGAAGCGCGCGCACTCCATGTGCTGGCGCGGGGAACTGGCGCCCATATCGGTGGCGACCGCGAAGCACGTGGCGCGCGAGATCAGACTGCGGCTGGAGCGGGAGAGCCGAGGCCTGGCAGCTTCGGAGGAGTTGGTTTGCCCGGCGCTTCAGGCAAGGGCGTCCCGGCTGGAGCGCCCAGGGTGGGCTCGGACGGGGGCACGGGCGCATGCGGCGTAAACTTCCCGGTGCGCACAATCTCCAACACCTGCTCTCCATCGAGCGTTTCGACTTCCAGGAGCGACTTCGCAATCAACTCCAGCTTGTCGAGATTGGAGGTGATGATGCTCTTGGCGATCATGTATTGACCGTCAATGATCCGCTTCACTTCGACATCGATTTCCTGGGCCGTGAATTCGCTATACACTTTCGTCTTGCCCATATCGCGGCCGAGGAAGATGTACTCGTCATCGTCGCCATATTGGACCATGCCGACCTTATCGCTCATCCCCCACAGCATGACCATGGAGCGGACCATCACTGTTGCCTGCTGGATATCGCCGGCGGCGCCGGTTGAGATGTCGCCGGAGACAATTTCCTCGGCGATGCGTCCGGCCATCATGACTGCCAGCATATCGAGCATTTCCTTGCGACGACGGCTGAGCACGTCGGTTTTGGGAAGCGACATTGTCGAGCCGAGGGACTGGCCGCGAGGAATGATTGTCACCTTGTGCAGTGGGTGGGTATGCTGGAGCATGACATTGACGAGGGCGTGGCCGGCCTCGTGCCAGGCGGTGAATTTCTTGTCTTCATCCGTCATGGCCAGGCTGCGGCGTTCGCGACCCCAGCGCACCTTGTCGCGCGCTTCCTCTAGTTCATCCATGCCGACGGATTTCTTATTTGTGCTTGCCGCGAGCAGGGCGGCTTCGTTCAAAAGATTGGCCAGTTCGGCGCCGGAATAACCTGGAGTGCCCCGGGCAATGACCGAAAGGTCCGCAGCCGGCGAGAGCTTCACGTTCTTGGCGTGCACTTTCAAAATGGCTTCGCGGCCGCGCACATCCGGCAGGTTGACAGTGATCTGCCGATCGAACCGCCCGGGCCGCAGCAGCGCGGGATCCAGGACGTCCGGACGATTGGTCGCCGCAATAATGATGATGCCTTCCTGGGTATCAAACCCATCCATCTCCACCAGCAAAGCATTGAGAGTCTGCTCGCGTTCGTCATTACCGCCGCCCAAACCATGTCCGCGACTCCGGCCTACTGCGTCAATTTCGTCGATGAAAATCAGGCAGGGAGTATTCTTGCGCGCCTGTTCGAACATATCGCGGACGCGGCTGGCGCCGACGCCAACGAACATCTCGACGAAATCGGAGCCGCTGATGCTGAAGAAGGCGGCATCGGCTTCTCCGGCGATGGCTTTCGCGAGCAGGGTTTTGCCTGTTCCCGGAGGTCCGACCATGAGGACGCCTTTGGGGATGCGTCCGCCCAGGCGCTGGAACTTCTTGGGATCTTTCAGGAATTCGACGAGTTCGGACACTTCCTCGATGGCCTCATCGATGCCGGCGACTTCTTTGAAGGTGGTTTTGTTTCTTTCCTTGGCCAGGAGCCGGGCCTTGCTTTTGCCGAAGCTGAGGGCGCCTTTGCCGGCCATCTTGATTTGCCGGATGAAGAAAAACCAGATGAACGCCGCGATCACAATGATCGGCAGCACGCTCCACACGACGCTGAGCAGGATCTGATTGGGTTCGTGCAGTTGGAACGTGTCGAGATGATTGAGCTTTGACTTGAGCTCATCGGTCAGGAACATGGTGGTCCGGAAAGGCGCGGGCGCCTCGGTCAGGATGCGGCTTCCCTTGCTGTCGGTCTTATAGTAAGTCCCGTTGATTTCGCTGACCCCCTCGGACTGTGGATTGTAGGTGACAGAAGCTTGCGCAATCAGGTTGGAATCGAGCTTCTGGAGGAAAACGGACGAGGAAAGTGAATTGGGCTGCGATTCAACCCGGTTATGGAACATCACCAGCAAAATTATCCCGGCAACAATGGCTATCCACACCATCCAGGTGCGTGGCGGAACCTTGAATTCGCCGGTCTTCTTAGCGTTCTTGTCGTCTTCGGTGTATCGGTTGTCGTCTGGCATGGTAAAAAACGTCTGGCAAAGGTAACATGGGGCATTCGCCCACGCAACCGCAGCCATTTAAATCCGGGCCCATTTCCAAAGCAAGCGGCGATTCGTGAGGCTTGTGAGCTTGAAACGTTCCGAAATTCGCAGTTTTTCCACCCACACCAACCCGCCGTCATCCCGGGCCAGTATGACAAGCCGATGTCGTTCGTTGCGTGGAATTTTTTCATTCACAAAAATGTCCTGCAACTTGACGCCGGAGCGCATGCCAATCGGCTGAAAACGATCCCCAGGCTGCCAATGCCGGAGGACCAGCCTGCTGCCGAGCGTGGCTGCGTCGAAATATTCCGTTCCCCCGAAGGCAGCGCGCAGCGCGGCCCTACCCTTGCGCACATGGGTTGATTTGGAGTTCTGGATTTGCCATTGGATGGCCAGGCCGCCGAACCGGATGCGACCGCGACCCGAACTGAGATCCAGGATGAGTGGTTTGAGCGGGCTGAAATCCGAAGATGCGCCGGGTTTGCTTGCGGCCTCCGATAAGATTGTCCTCTCCAGCCGACCGTCACTGCCGACCCGGAGCGCCAGCGCAGGAGAGACCATGATCCTGCGGCCGGGAACAGTCCTGAGGTTTTCGACCAATTCAAAATCGGGAGCGACGTTCAGCTCCAAAAGCTGCAATTGCAGGCAACGGCGTTGGACCGCAACGGGCAAACTGGAGAAGCTGCTTCGGCGTTTTGCCTTCAACCATGCCGATGCCGTCGCGGAAACGAATTCGGAATCGGCTGCGGCGATCTCCATCAGGCGCGAAACGGTCCGATCCAGGGCCGGCTGGTACCGGCGCCGCAGCAGTGGCAACAGCTCATGCCGGATGCGATTGCGCTGGATGTCGAGCGCGGCGTTGGTGGCGTCTTCGCGGAATGGAATTTTATTTTCGCGAACCCACTCCGCGAGTTCCTTCCTTGCGATGCCAAGCAGCGGGCGGACGAGCAGAGGGCGGGCAAAGGGTTTGGATCGCTTCGACGCGGCGATATGGGACCTGGCCGGTGAAGGGGCGACCCATTTCATCCCGGCAAGGCCTTCGGAGCCGGCGCCGCGGAACAGGCGCAGGAAAAACAATTCGAGCTGGTCATCGGCGTGATGGCCCAGAAGCACCGATTTAATACCGAGCCGAGCCGCGGTGCGCGCCAGGAACTCGTGCCGAACCTGGCGGGCCGCCATTTCGAGGGAAAGATTCTGTTGGCGCGCGACGTCCCGGATATCCGCCCTTTCGACGACGGCGCGCAGGCGAAGCTTTCGGGCAGTGCGAACGACCAGGTGTTCGTCGGCATTGCTGCTGCGCCCGCGCAAGAGGTGATTCAGATGCGCGACGGTGAGCTTCCAGCCATGCCGGCCGGACAATTCGGACAGCAGGTGGAGGAGGGCCATGGAGTCGAGGCCGCCGGAGACAGCGACCAGGAGGCTTTCGCCGTCCTTCAGCAGATGGCGTTTTCGGACGGCCTGCTCGACCTTTTCGTGAACAGTGCTCACGGCGGCAGCATAAGCGATGACAAGGCTGCGCTCCAGATTTGAAACGACTCGGAGTGCGCCCGTCTCGGGCGCAGCAAGGTAATTTTTTTGGGGGGATGGCGCTGCTGCTGCGCCGTCCTGCGCCGCGAAGCAGCGGCGCAACGTAGGGGCGTGGATTGTGTGGGTGGATAATTCCGTTCCGCCCGCTGAACGCGGGCGGGCCATCGCAGCAGCGATGTCGCTACCACGAGGAGAGTTTTGCGATGGCGTTGGGCTGAGCAGGGAGCCTGGGAGGACGAACGATCGCAGCCCGGCGCTACAGAGCGACGGCGTCCATTCGCTCGGCGGGACGGACTTCGGGGATGGGCGAGACGTTCAAGTCCAGCCAATAATCCTTGAGGCTCCGGACGAGCTGCATGCGTTCCTGCTGGGAGATGGGTTTCAGTAGAAAGGAACGGGCGCCCAGCCGGGAACATTCCTCGATGTCTCTCTCATCCTGCGAGGACGTCAGGACGAGCACGAGGAGGAACGCGAAATCGGGACGGCTGCGGATCCATTTCAACACATGGATGCCCGGGACCAGGGGCAGATTGAGATCCAGCAGAACCAGGTCTGGCCAGGGAAAGAGGTCCCGATTGGAGTATTCTCCATTGCCTTCCAGGTAATCGATCGCTTGCTGCCCGGTGGAGGCAACTCTGACCGGATTAGTTATTCCGGCCTGTTCGAGTGCGAGCCGGAGAAAGAAGACGTCGTTCGGATCATCTTCGACCAGGAGAATGCATTTTTCAGATGTTCGTGCCATGAGCTAGTCTCCGGGTTGAAATTCAAGCCAGAATTTGCTGCCTTTTCCGGGGACAGACTCGACGCCGGCCTGTCCGCCCATGCGTTGGGTCGCGCGTTGAACGATCGCCAGGCCCATGCCGGTCCCTTCATAGTCCTGAGGAGGGTGGACGCGCTGGAAGATCCCGAAAATACGGCGCTGATCGCTGGGGGAGATGCCGATTCCATTATCTTCGAACACGACCTGGACCTTTGCTCCGGACGCCCTGGTGTAAATCCGGATCCGGGGAGTGGTTCCGGAGTGGACATATTTTACCGCGTTGGACAGGAGATTGGATACGCACTGGGTTAGAAAACCTTCGTGGCCGAGGACCGGGGGAAGCGGACTTTGAATTTCGACATGGGCGTTGGGGGCTTGAAACGTCGGGTACTCCTCCACGATGCGCCGAACTAAAATGTCGAGATTGACCGGCGCCAATTGCAGGTCTTCCTGGCTGATTTTGCTGTAATTCAGCACGTCCAGGATCAGGGAATCCAGCCGCCGGGCGCTGGCCATGATTCGTTCCAGGTAATCTGTGCCTTCGGGTCCGAGTTTATCCCCAAAATTTTCCAGCAGGATCTCCGAGTAGCCGTGCATCGATCGCAAGGGGGCGCGCAGGTCGTGTGACAACGTGTAGGAGAATGAATGCATTTCCGAAATTGTTTTCTCGAGCTCGGTCGTGCGCTGGATGACGCGCTGCTCGAGATCTTCCCGGGCACGCTGGAGCTCCTCCTCCACCTGCTTGCGTTCGCGAATGTCCATGCAGATGCCGCGCAAGGTCAGCGTGCCTTCTTCGTCAACGATGTTGACGGAGTCCCGGACCCAGACCAGGGTGCGGTCCATGGCAATGATCCTGTATTCGCACTTGAAATTCTGGCGGGCGGCAATGGCCGACTGGAAGGCGGCCAGCACGCGTTCCCGGTCTTCCACGGCAATATGGTTCTCCCAGAATCGCGGCCAGTAAATCCACTGTTCGACGGGGTAGCCGAAGAGTTTTTCGGCCTGCTTGCTGATATAGGTTCGTTGCCCGGACTGGGCGTCGGCTTCCCAAACAACGCCGTCGATGGAATTGATGAACGACTCGTCTTCGGATTCGCGGCGTTTGAGCCTGGCTTCGGCGCTGCTCAGTTCCGAATCATCGCGGATGATAACTTGGAACATGGGAGGGCCGAACCCATGGCGTACGAAAGGGGCGGTGAGGAGTCGGACGGGGCGGCCCGGGCCGTCCTTGGAGTTCAAGTTGAGGCGGATGCGGACTTCCCGTTTCTTGAGATTGCATTCACGCAAATGCTTTAGAAATGCCGTCGTCTGGCCGCTCACCAGGAACGTGGTGAAAGGGACATCCGCCACATTCTGTTTCATCCCCAGCAACTGGCGCGCGCCGGGATTGGCTTCCAGGAGGAAACCTGAAGCGCTTAGCAAGACCTGGGCTGCCGGGGAGGACCTGAACAGGCTTTCAAAATGATCCTGCGATTGCTGAAGGTCCTCCGCCTTTTTGCGCAGCAGTTCGGATTCCGCCTTTTGCGACGTCAGGGCCATCTCCAGACGGCACACCTCGCGTTCAAAGGCCGAGATGCGCTCTTGCGTCTCGTGTTTTGAGACTGCCGGAGGTGCCGGGTTCAGGCGCAATCCAGTCCGGGAGCCGCTCGCATTCGCCGCATTTCGGGCGCTGCCATCGTGCTTCCTGATTCGAACCGATCGCCTGCTCATACTCCACTGTCTGCTGCCATTGCCACCAATGGAAACTTCGGTCCGGATGCCGGACGAAAGGTCGTAAAAGGTTCCCTGTCTGACTTAGCTCACATTGGTTTTCCTGTTCTACCTCAGCTCAATCAGGAATGC
>DASRKU010000432.1:0-6462 GCA_035648815.1 Verrucomicrobiia bacterium
GGCGGCGCCGAATGTTCCCCTCGATATCAAACCCAGGTTGGTGCGGCCTGACCGCAATTTGCCGCAAAATCCGTCTGCCCCTGCCGCTTCGCGCTGGCCTGCGTCGGCACAGGCTCAGCAGCAGATCACTTCACCGCTCTACAGCCCCCTGACTCCGCAACAGGTTGGCGCCAGTTTTTTGGGAGCGCAGATTTCGGACACCATTGGTTACGTGCCGCCCGACAGCATGGCGGACGTGGGCATCAATCAGATTCTAGTTTGCGTCAACGGACGCATTCGCAGTTTCACCAGGAGCGGCGTCCCCGACGGGGCGGTGGACACGACCACCGACAACTTCTTTTCCTCGGTGCTCGGAACCAGCAGCACCAGCGATCCGCGAGTGCGCTTCGATCGATTAACCGGGCGCTGGTTTGTGACCATGATCACCGTGAACACGCCCAACTTTATTCTGATCGCCGTTAGCTCGGGGCCGGCGATCACGAGTGTGTCCAGTTTCACCTTCTTTTCGCTCCAGGCCGATGCGTCCAATTTCGGGGATTACGACACTCTCGGAGTGGATGCGAAGGCATTGTATATCGGACTGAACATTTTCAGCGGGAATACGTTTGTGAACACGAAAGGGTTTGTATTGAACAAATCAAACCTGCTAAACGGCACTCTGACGGCGAGCGTGTTTACGAACCTGATCGTCAGCTCAGGCCACCATTCGGCGAGCCACGGCCCCTTCACGCCGCAGGGAGTGAACAATGATGATCCGGCGGCCAACGAGGGTTACTTTATCGGAGTCGATGCCACCTCCTTTGGCACCCTGGTGTTGCGCCGGGTATCCAATCCGGGCGGGACTCCGTCCATCTCGGCAAACATTAACATTACGGTGCCCGCCACGACCAGCCCGCTGGGCGGAGTACCGGCGCTGGGCAGCACCACGCATTTGGATGATCTCGATGACCGGTTATTTGGGACGCGCATGCACAACGGGAGTTTGTGGGCTGCGCACAACATCCAGGTCAACAGCAGCGGAGTCGCCAGCAGTTCGGGCGGGCGTGATGGGTCGCGGTGGTACCAGATCACCAACCTGACCGGCACACCCGTGCTGGCGCAGTCGGGGACATTGTTCGACTCCGCCGCGAGCAACCCGCGAAGTTTCTGGATCCCGAGTTGCGCCATGTCCGGCCAGGGCCACATGGCGCTTGGCTGCAGTGTCGCCGGCAACAATGAGCATGCCGAGATCGCGACAGCCGGGCGGTTTGCGGGCGACCCGGCCGGCTCTCTCCAGGCACCCACAACCGCGGTCACCAGCAGCAGCACTTACAACATCAGCACCGGGCCTGGAAATTATCGATGGGGGGATTTTTCAGTTACCACGGTGGATCCTGCCGATGACATGACGCTGTGGACCGTGCAGGAATATTGCAATGCGAACGATTCCTGGGGAGTCCGGGTAATCAAGTTGCTCGCCCCTGTCCCGGCAACGCCGCTCAGTTGTTCGCCCTCGACGGTGACCCAGGGTGTGGCCAATGTCACGCTGGTGATCAACGGCTCCGGTGCGGGAGGGGCGGGATTTTTTGAGCCAGGCCCGGCCTTTTCGAACCATCTTAGTGCCGCGGTGGACGGCGGCGGTGTGACGGTGGAGAGCGTTACAGTCAACAACGCGACCAACCTGACACTGAACGTTTCGGTGGCGAGCAATGCCGTGGCCGGCACCCGAACCATTACGGTGACAAATCCCGACGGGCAATCCGCGACCAGCGCAACCGCATTGCTCACCATCGCACCAGTGCCCAATCAGCCGCCCACATTGGCGTTCATCCCCGATCAACAGATTACGGCGGGCATGACCCTGGTCTTCACCAATGCCGCCACGGACCCGGAGGGGGGCGTCTTGACCTTTAGCCTGGATCCGGGCGCGCCGGCAGGCGCTGCGATTGATCCGGCGAGCGGCGTGTTCTCGTGGACCCCGGATGATTCACAGGTCGGGACCAACATCCTGGTGGTCCGCGTCACCGATAATGGCTCACCGCCCATGGATGCAAGCCAGGGCTTTGCCGTCGACGTCTTCGACCGTCCCGCTGCCGGGATCAGCCTGACGGATCAGGCAACCGCACTAACGTGGACGTCGGTTCCGGGGACCTGGTACCAGGTGCAGTTCACAACCAATCTTGCCATTGCGACATGGTCGATCCTGGGCACGAACGTGTTTGCCAACGGTTCAATGGCCGGCATCCTCGATGCCCCGCCTACGAACGACGCCACCTTTTATCGAATCCTGGTGCTGCCGTGAGCGATGCGGCAGGTTGGAAAAAGTTCCCCGTTCACTTTCTTCAGCGACTTTAATTTTAATCGAGGAGCTTCCTGCAGCGAGGCGACGCCCTGTCCGTCGGAAATAGTGCAGGGGTGGGGACGGCTCGTCCCCAGTGTCATATGGCAAAACCAATGGGGACGGGCCGTCCCCACTCCTCCGGAAGCTTGACTATTCGGGGCCATGCTCGACTATCCAATCGTATGGCCGCAGAACTCTTTCAAGCCAGCCGCTGGACGCGCGGCAATTTCTTGTTTCCGACTATCCTTGAGATCAGCGACAAGTCCGTGACGCGAAGGAAGCGTTCCTGGTTCAGCAGAGATGAGATGAGCATGAGCATCAGCAAGGTGGCATCGGTCCATATCAAGACCGGCCTGGTGTGGTCCAATATTTTGATCGAATCCTCCGGGGGCTCTGACCCCATCCAAAGTCATGGCCACACCAAAGCCGACGCGGTTCGGATCAAGGAGCTGATCGAGAACTATCAATCCAACCTCGCCCGGCAATCCCCCGCGAACGAGTAATCCACGAAAGCGGCCGAATTTGTTTATCCGCGAATGACGCAAATTTTCGCGAAAGGGCAAAAGGAAATGCCCGGCCAAAGAAGAAGAGGTGGTGGTGGGAGAAGGATTCGAACCTTCGTAGGCGTAAGCCAGCAGATTTACAGTCTGCCCTCGTTGGCCACTTGAGTATCCCACCGACCCGCCAATGCCGTGATGCGGCGGAGCCCAATTTTCTCAAATGATGGCGGCTTGTCAACCAATGCGGCAACCCTCCACCAATTTCCACCAAGCGGACAGGAGGGTTATCCGCGAATTACGCTAATTTCACTAATGGTGTGGGAGCCGGAGACGGTGCAATTCACTGACGCTCCCGCCTGGTGTCTGAGCACATTCGTCGACCTCAGTCCAGGAAGCTGCTTATTTGGACACCCTCTGTTCTGCCTTCACCCCCCCCTAAAATCCGATCTGCAATTCGTGTAATTCGCGTAATTCGCGGATAACAATTTCACTTGGCCGGAATTCGCGGATAAACCTCCAGCCCTTTCAAATTGTGCGGCGGGTCAAGTTGAACTAGGTTTGGCGGATGTTCGATTCCTTAAGCAGCAAGCTCCAAACCGCGTTTCGCAATTTGCGCGGGCTGGGCAAACTCTCCGAATCCAACGTGAGCGAAGCCCTCCGCGAGGTCCGCATGGCGCTGCTTGAGGCCGACGTCAATTTCAAGGTGGCCCGGGATTTCATCGAACGCGTCAAGACCAAATCGCTGGGACAGGAGGTGACCCAAAGCATTCAGCCCGGCCAGCAAGTCATCAAGGTGATCCATGACGAGCTGGTGGACCTGTTGGGATCGGAAAACGCCGCGCTGAACCTCTCCGGCAATCCCAGTTCGATCCTCATGGTCGGCCTGCACGGTTCGGGCAAGACGACCTCGAGCGGCAAACTGGCCCGGCTGCTGCACAAGCAGGGGCGGGCGCCACTGCTGGTGGCCGCCGACGTGAACCGTCCCGCGGCCATGGACCAATTGCAGACGCTGGGCACACAACTGGACGTGCCCGTCTTTGTGAATCGCGATGAAAAAGATGTGGTGAAAATCGCCCGTGGAGCGCTTGAATTCGCAAAGGCCAATAATCGGAACATCCTGATTTTCGACACGGCAGGCCGGTTGCAGATTGATGAGCCGCTGGTGCAGGAACTGGTCCGGCTGCGCGACCTGGTCAAGCCCCAGGAGATTCTGCTGGTGCTGGATGCCGCCACCGGACAGGAAGCAGTCAATGTCGCCACGCACTTTGACCAGGCCCTGAATATTACCGGTTCGATTTTGACCAAGCTGGACGGTGACGCGCGGGGCGGGGCGGCCTTGAGCATGAAGGCGGTTACGGGCAAGCCAATCAAGTTCGCCGGCGTCGGGGAAAAGCTGGAGGAGTTTGAGGCGTTTCATCCCGAGCGGATGGCCTCAAGAATTCTGGGCATGGGCGACGTCGTCAGCCTCGTGGAGAAGGCGGCCGAAACGGTGAATATCGATGATGCCAAGCGCCTGGAAGAAAAGATGCGCAAAGGCCAGTTCACGCTTGAAGATTTCCTCGATCAACTGCGCCAGATGCGAAAGCTCGGCTCGCTGGAATCGATCGTGGGAATGCTCCCCGGCGGTTCGGAGATGATCAAGAACGCCGACATGTCGAAACAGGAGAAGGAATTCCGGCACATGGAAGGGATGATTTGCGCAATGACACCCCAGGAACGGCGCAGTCCGCAAATTCTGAATGCGCGGCGGCGCCAGCGCATCGCCCGGGGCAGCGGCGTCAACGTGAGTGAATTGAACACGCTTCTCAATAAATTTGGGCAGATGCAGCAAATGATGAAGAAGATGGGCAAGTTTCAAAAGATGATGTCGCGGATGGGAGGCGGCTTGCCGGGGCTGTTGCAGCGATGACCCGGACATGAGCCAGGAATCGTTATTGGAAGATTTGCTGCAGGAGGTTTGGGACGGCAAACGCATCAGCCCGACCGAAGCACTGCGGCTGTATCCCCTGCCCCTGGAAGAACTCGGCGCTTTGGCTGACAGGCGGCGTCAACTCGCCAAAGAGCGCGCTTATGGCGGACGAGGAAACGAGATCGTCACGTATATCGTCGATCGGAACGTGAATTACACCAACGTCTGCAATGTGTACTGCAAGTTCTGCGCGTTTTATCGGACGGAGAAGGATTCCGACGCTTACGTCATCAGCCTCGATGAGATGGATCGGAAGATTGAAGAGACCCTGGCATTGGGGGGAACGCAGATTTTGATGCAGGGAGGCCATCATCCAAAGCTCACGAAGCAGTGGTATTTGGATTTGCTCTCGCACATCAAACACAAGTTTCCACAAGTCAACATCCATGGGTTCAGTCCCAGTGAGTTCATCCATTTTCGCGAGGTTTTTGATGAGCCGCTGGACAAAATCATCGGCGATTTCAAATCCGCGGGGCTGGGGTCGATCCCTGGCGGCGGGGGCGAGATCCTGGTGGACAGGATCCGGCAGCGCATATCGCCATTGAAGGCGATGAGCAACGATTGGCTGGAGGTGATGGACGTTGCGCACCGGTTGGGCTTGAATTCCTCAGCCACAATGATGTTCGGCCACGTGGAACAGCGGGAAGATCGGATCGAACATCTGGACCGATTGCGGGCGCAACAGGACAAATCGTTGAACTACGGAAAAGCTCTTAGGCCGGCGTCCGCAAATGCAGACGGTGCGCGGGACCCGGCGGCGGGTTTCACGGCATTCATCTGCTGGACCTTTCAAGCCGAGAATACAAAGCTGAAGGCGCCGACAGTGGGCGCGAATGAATATTTGCGCACGCAAGCGATTGGGCGCATTTACCTGGATAATTTTCCAAACGTCCAAAGCTCGTGGGTGACGCAGGGACAGGAGATCGGGCAGGTGGCGCTCAAGTTCGGAGCCAACGACCTGGGGAGCATCATGATTGAAGAGAACGTGGTGTCCAAGGCGGGCACGACGTTCTCGATGACCGTTGGCGACATGCACCGGCTGATCCGCGAATTGGGCTACGAACCGCACCAGCGGGATAATTGGTATTCGCTTTTGAATTAGAGTTCTGCCTCTGAATCCACGAATTCTCGCTAATCCGAGGTTATCCGCGAATTACGCGAATTTTCGCGAATTTTTTTGGAGGGACTCCGGAAAAGAGATATTTTGGAACGCCGTTATTGAACAGCCGTTGAGCCCGGAATGCCATTGCATCGGAGGAGAAGTTGTTTCCTCCTGCAGTTTTCTTCTAATTTGCGAGATTCGCGTAATTCGCGGATGACCTCTCCGGATTAGGGTTGAATATTTTGTGGTAATCTGCGGATGATTCGTCATCTCCGCAATTCATCGGGGTGGAACGAAAGGGATACGATGCAACACTTGCTTCTGAAAGAGGAGGTTTACGCGATCATTGGCGCTGCAATGGAGGTGCATCGGGAACAAGGTTGCGGTTTCTCGGAACCCGTGTATCAGGAATGTTTGGAGATGGAATTCAAGGATCGGAACATCGATGCATCTGCACAGAAGGAGGTGCGAGTTTTTTACAAAGATCGTCTGCTGAAAAAATTCTACGTAGCCGATTTTGTTGTCTTCGACAAAATCATCGTCGAGGTGAAGGCTCTGGATCGTCTGAGTC
>DASRKU010000433.1:0-22249 GCA_035648815.1 Verrucomicrobiia bacterium
ACGCGGGCTTCAGTGTTTCCATCGGCGACCAGCACAGGGACCGTGCTGTTGACACTGACAAAGCCGTTCCCGTTAGTCAGCGTGGTGTCAAATTCCAAGGTGCCCCCCGGCGATCTTCCGGAAATCACAAGCCAGGTGCCGGCTGCGGGATAGCCGGCGGTATTGGTCCGCGGCGACAAATACGCCACGAGCCCATTATTCGTGATCGCCCAGCGTGATCCGTTAGGAGCCAGATTCGACACCAGGAGGAACTGGCCGTTCGAGAAATACACATTTCCGTTCAAAAGCCCGGCAAAGTCGTAAACACCATTTGCATTCGTGTCGCCAAATCCACTGAGCCTGAAACGGCTATAGTTGGTCCAGGCAACCGGGGATTGATTCACCGAAATATTCATTCCCAGCACGTTCGTCAACCCCGTCCCATCCCCCGAAAGTCGGCCGTTGAATGTGCCGCCCAACGTTAATCCCACCTGGTTGTTGCGGATGGCATCGGCTCCCGCGCTGTTGGGGACCCACGCGTAATTGCCATCGCTGTCCAGCAGGGTCAGGACGTATCCGTAAGCCGCAGGCGGAACGGGATTGGTCATGTAGCGCGAATCCACGATGTCGGAAGCAAGCGAAAAAGGCCCCGTCCCGTAGTTTGTCGACACCACGACGAACCCGGCGGCGTTGACCTGGCCGGAGAGGTTGGGAGGGAAATAATTGGTGAACGTCGTGACAGAGTTTCTTCCAAACAGTTTGACCTGGTAAGCGCCCGGAGAAACATTGCTGAGGAGAATGCCACCGCGCGATCCCGTGAGAAAACTCATTCGATCCCCGCTGATGATATTGGATCCCTGGACACCGTAAAATGCCAATGGGCGGATGACCACTCTGCGGACGCGCTCAGGTTGGCCGGTGAAGTCCGCAAAATTCCACTCCACAGAAAATTGCGCGGCCGCCTGGAAGATCCAGAGCAGGAACAAGCTGGTAAGAACTCTTTTCACGCCGACTTCAATTGCTGCTGTCCGATTAAAAGCATCTCCACCTGCCGGACATCGGCGCAGGCTGCCTTTCTGCAGGTATTACGCGCCGATGCCAAATGTCGTTTAAAAGCAAGGGGTTCTATATTGCCAGGGTTCTATGCCAGAATCGAATCCATCTGTGAAGCAGAAAAGAATGGTCGGGGCGGTGAGATTTGAACTCACGACCTCTTGCACCCCAAGCAAGCGCGCTAACCAGGCTACGCTACGCCCCGGACCATCCCGCCAGGTTGGCAGGCGCCGAAAACTATGCTGAGGAAAACGCTCTCAAACAACTCTAAAATAAGACCGCAAGACGATTTGAGTTGGACATTGCTCAAGGTGAGGACTTGTGCGATGGGTGAAAAATCCAGAGCGGCGCTGAAGCGCACGCACTCCAGGTGCTGGCGCGCATTTCTCGACCTGCCCCTTGCAACCCATTGGGCATCGACCTTTGCGCGGAGGCATTGTATTGTCTTTCAACTTTGAGGTATGAAGAAGGCTGCGCGCAGCGCAGCCTTGCCAGTTTGTGAATACGAATCTATTAAGGCTGAGCAAAGTCCCGGGACTTGAGTCGGAGCACGCGGTCAACCGCGTGATCACCATTGTTGTTCTCGCCCTGCTTGTCCATTTCTTCGTTTGGGGAATCAAACTGGTGAGCGAATGGCTCATTCGAAAGAGCGCGGCCAAGAAGATACCCGTTGGATTCGTGACCCGGCAGCCGAAGTTTGTCACGCTCACCGGTCTCATCGCAAGCGCGTTGACGTTCGCCATATACTTCGCGGCGCTCGGATTGGTCCTGACAGAATATCACGTCGATTTGACCACCTACCTGGCAACCGCTTCGGTGATCGGCCTGGCGGTTGGCTTTGGCTCACAGGGCATGGTCCAGGACGTCGTCACCGGTCTCACACTGATCCTGTCCGACACGCTCGACGTGGGCGACATCATCGAAGTGGCCGGAAGGATCGGACGCGTCGAACGCGTCGGCCTGCGCTTTACCCTGTTGAATAATTTCAACAACCAGCAGGTATACGTCCCCAACAGGATTATCGCGGATATCGCGCGTTATCCCCGCGCCCAAATGTCCGGGTACGCCGACGTCGAGATTCCTTCGGGCATGAGTCCGGACGCGGCGGCCGAGGAAGTCCTCCGGATAGCACACGGGATGTGGATCCAATTTGCATCGATTATTCTGGAGGAGCCGGAGTTGGTGGAAACGGATGCGGCGCCGCAGGCGCCCTGGAAATATTTGCGGGTGCGTTTTAGAATCTGGCCAGGCCAGGGAACCATTATCGAGAACACATTCCGGCAGCGTGTGGTGCAGGCCTTAAAGAAGCAGGACCCCAATTACGCCGATTGGATGGTCACCCTGACTTACCGCGCCATCGTGCGATCCCGGACGGGAGTGGAGGGGTAAGATTGTTGAGGGTTGAGGGCTCTCAGGCAGTCGAGAGTCGATGGAAGGTACGCATGGGGACGAGCCGTCCCCACTCCTTTTCGCTCCCTCAACCTTCAACTCTCAACGCTCAACCCTTCTTGCGCGTGAAGGTGTGCGTGGCGTGGCCGTAGAATACTTCGGCGGCTTCCATGAGCGTTTCAGACAAGGTGGGATGCGGGTGCACTGAAAGAGCCAGGTCCTTGGCCGTGGCGCCCATTTCAACCGCCAAAACCCCTTCGGCGATCAACTCGCCCGCGCCTGCTCCGACGATGCCAACACCCAGGATGCGCTCGGTCTCGGGATCGATGATCAGCTTGGTCAAGCCGTCCGGACGATCAAATGACAATGCGCGGCCCGATGCCGCCCAGGGAAACTTCGCGACGGCGATGTTGATGCCTTTTTGTTTTGCATCAGATTCGGTGAGACCGCACCACGCCAGTTCGGGATCTGTGAAGACCACGGCAGGAATGACGACTTTGTCGAAGGCGCTGTCCTGACCCATGATGACTTCGACCGCCACCCTGCCCTCGCGCGAGGCTTTGTGCGCGAGCATGACGCCACCCGCGGCATCGCCAACAGCGTAAATGGAGGGATCTTCCGTCTGTTGCTTCTCATTGATCTTGATGAATCCCTTGTCGTCCCGGGAAACCTTCGTGTTCTCAAGCCCGATGTCTTCGCAGTTCGGCACGCGTCCCACGGCGACAAGGACGCGGTCGTACAATTCTTCCCTGGTCTGTCCGTCGGACTCAAACTCCACTTTGATCTGCTTGCCTTGTGTAGACATGCGTCCGACTTTTGTTTTGAGTCGGACTTCGGCAAAATACTTCTTCGCGTAAGCCGCCACCGGGCGGGCCAGGTCCGGATCGGCGCCCATGAGAATGCCATCCAGCGCCTCGACGAGGACCACCTTGCTTCCGAGCGTGGCGTAGACGGTGCCCAATTCCATGCCGATATACCCGCCGCCGACCACCAGCAGCGTCCCGGGAATTTCTTCCACCTCCAGGGCATCGCGCGAGGTCATCACACGGGGGTTCCCAAGGTCGAATGCTTTGGGCATCGCCGATTTGGATCCCGTGGCAATAATGGCCTGTTCGTAATTAATGAATTTTTGTCCTTCGGCAGTTTCGACCCGGAGCGTGGTCGAATCCTCAAAGTGACCGCGCCCGTTCCAGACCTCCACGCCGCGCATCTTGGCTAGCTGGGCGATACCGCCCGAAAGCCGGGTGAGCACGGAATCTTTCCAGGCCCGGAGTTTTGCCAGGTCGATCGTGGGATTTCCGAACACCAGACCGCGGTGCTCCGATTCGCGGACGGTTGTGATCGCGTGCGTCGCGTGCAGCAATGCCTTGGACGGGATGCATCCGCGGTTGAGGCAAACCCCGCCCAGTTTTTTGTCCTGCTCGATCAGGATGACCTTTTTGCCGAGGTCGGCCGCATAAAACGCGGCGGCATACCCTCCGGGCCCCGCGCCGACGACTGCGATTTGAGTTTTAATTGGAGTCATAATTCAATCGGAACTGAAATGTTCGTGTCCTGGAATTCCGGTTCGGCCGCCCGCTCGGCGAACCTTATTGTTCGGTCAACAATTTCTCCTCCACACCCTCGATCCCCTTCACTAAATCTACCACAAACCGCGCGGCCTGGCCGCCGTCCAGAACACGATGATCGTAGGACAACGCGATCGGCAGGAGGGTCCTGGGTTCGATCCGGCCTTCGCGCGCGACAGGTTGCAGGGCCGCGCGGCCCAGGCCCAGGATGGCGGCCTCGGGCTTGTTGATGATTGGAGTGAAATGCCCGCCGCCGATGCCTCCCTGGTTGGAAATAGTGAATGTGCCGCCTTTGAGGTCATCGCCCGAGAGC
This sequence comes from Verrucomicrobiia bacterium, assembly GCA_035648815.1. GTDB lineage: Bacteria > Verrucomicrobiota > Verrucomicrobiia > Limisphaerales > BOG-1460 > DASRKU01. Next base: position 4,303 of record DASRKU010000433.1, read on the forward strand.
TTCCGATCCCGGGCCTTTGCCGCGATGGACTCCAACTCCTTCGAAAGTTCCACCAGGCTCTTCTTGTCCACGTCGCGAATCACCGGAACGATCAGGCCGGCTTCGGTATCCACCGCGATGCCGAAATTGAAATATTCTTTCAGCACGATGGCTTGAGCGGATTCATCAAAACTGGAATTGAAAGCGGGGTGGCGCTTCAAGGTGTTCACGACGATTTTGAGCAGGATGGCGGTCATGGTCAGGCGGGCGCCTTTCTTTTCGTAGGCCGGCACATGTTTTTTGCGCAAGGCAATCAGGGATGTCACATCGGCTGAGTCGAATTGGGTGACGTGCGGAATCGTGGTCCAGTTCTCGAGCATGCGTCGGGCAATCACTTCGCGGAGCGGTGAAAGAGGCTTGCGGGTGACGGGACCAAACTTCGAAAAATCCAGGGGCTCCGGGGCGGGTTTCGGAGCGGCGGCACCCGGGCGGCTGGCGGCCTGGGCGGCGTTCTGAAGCTTTTGGATGTAGGCCCGCAAGTCCGCGATGACGATGCGCCCTCCCCTGGCGGTGCCGCGGACACGTGACAGATCAATTCCAAGATCACGGGCGAGTTTCCGGAGCGCCGGCGAGCCTGCGGGCGGTCCGCCCGGTTCTTCTTCGCGTCCGGACGCGCCGGGCGCCCCATCATAACTGGATGACTCCATTGTCTCCTCGCGAGGCGCAGGCCTTGACGTTGCGGGTTGCGCAACCGTTTTGGAGGCGGTTTCGGCGCCTGAAACGGACAGGATAGTTTGGCCAACGGCGACTTTTTCGCCGACCCGGACGGCGACCTTCGTGACTTTTCCGGAAACGGTGGATGGGATAGTGGCGACGGCCTTCTCGTTCTCGAGCTCCAGGAGGGGTTGGTCCTTGGAGATTTGGTCACCCTCTTTAACAAAGAGATTGACCACCGTGCCTGAATCGGCGCCCTCACCCAGATGCGGAAGTTTCACGTCCATAGCTTAAGTCCAGTCAATCTGATGCAAGTCGGCTGGAGTTTCGAGAAAAAAAGTCGATGGTAGGGACATCGCTGTGCGATGTCCCGCCCGCGTTCCATCGGGCGGAACGGAATTATTCACATGCGCAAGCCCGTTCCCAAATTGCGCCGCTGCTGCGCGGCGCGAATGGCGCGGCAGCGCCATCCCTGCCGAAACGCGACGGGGGGCAACGCCGTCCCTGCCAAAAAATTCTCCCGGCTTGCGCAAAGCGGGCCAGCTTCTATGCTGTCAACCATGACCGCCGCTTCCATTGACGTGACGAACCATGCCCGAATTGAGGGCCTGGGCCAAGCCGTGCTCTCCGGAAAATCCATTGCTGCCGCCGATGCCCGGTGGCTGTTTCATCTGGAGAACTCGGCTGACATTTTCGATTTGCTTTCCTGGGCCAACCGGATTCGGGAACATTTCAAGGGCAACAAAATCCATTTGTGCTCCATCGTGAACGTCAAGGCCGGCGGATGTCCTGAGAACTGCCGGTTCTGCGCGCAATCCGCCCTCTACCAAACGGACTCTCCCCGTTACGGACTGATTGAATCCGAACCCGCGCTGCGGGCCGCCTCCGAAGCCAAAGCCAACCACGTGACGGCTCTGGGCCTGGTGGCGGCATGGCGCGGGCTTGAAGAAGGTCCGGTTTTGGACGAACTCTGCGAGCGGTTCGAAGAATTGAAGCAAAGCGGTAGCGTCCGCCCCGATGCCTCGCTTGGAATCATCTCCAGCCAGAAAGTGGCGGACCGGCTGCAAAAAGCCGGCGTTGAGTGCTACAACCACAACCTCGAAACCTCCCGACGCTTCTTTCCCCAGGTGTGCTCCACGCATACCTATGACGAACGCGTGGAGACGATCCAATACCTCAAAAAGGCCGGAATCAAAATCTGCTCCGGGGGCATCATCGGCATGGGCGAGACGCGCGATGACCGCTGTGACCTCGCGTTTTCACTGCGCGAGATCGGGGCAAGCATTGTCCCGATCAATATTCTGAATCCCATTCCCGGAACTCCCTTTGCGGATATCAAGCCGCCGCTCCCGATGGAAATTTTGCAAACGATCGCCTGCTTTCGCTTCATTCTGCCGAGGCAGGAACTCATGGTCGCCGGCGGGCGGGCGGTCAATTTGCGGGATCTCCAGAGCATGGTGTTTATGGCGGGCGCCAGCGCGATGATGGTCGGGAATTATCTCACCACCTTGAACCAGCCCGTCGAGCAGGATCTCCAAATGCTGAAGGATCTCGGCCTGGACCCCAATTGGGACAAGCACGATTTTTCTGATCAGGAAGAAGCCCCGTCGCTCCCCGCGACTCCGATGACTGTGTCTTGATCTTCGAATGCTCTCGTATCGGGTTGCGAACCGCGACCAATTCTCGATGCATATGCATCAAAAATTGGCACTCACCAGTTGCTGGATTTCAAGCAACGGAGGCCACTTTGACACGTTTTGACTCGCTACAGGATCGGGCGACGTGGACAATTCTGGATGCATATGCATCGGGAATTGGCAGAGCTCAAATGACGCTTTGAGCGGAAACTTGAGAAGTGCGGCGTGGTGCGAGTTGGTTTAATTTGTAATTAATGCAGCGGCTCGGCAAAAACACTGACGGTTATAGCGGAGATAGAATTGATATCCGGAAGGTGCTTGAAGACATCCGGAACGCGGCCCTTCGGACAGGATGGACTATGGAGGTTTTTCTAAAGACCGGCCTCTTCGAATGGGTCGGGCTTCACCGTCCGGCCCGCGCGCAACAGGAGACGGCTCCCCGGGTATACATCAGCTCCGGGATTCATGGCGACGAACCGGCAGGACCCTTGGCCGTTCGACAGCTCCTGGAGGAGGATCGATGGCCGGCGACGGTGGAATTGTGGCTGTGCCCATGCCTGAATCCGACGGGATTCCTGTTGAATTCTCGTGAGAACCAGGATGGGATCGATTTGAACCGGCAATATCTTCGCCCTTCCAGCGCGGAGACGGTGGCTCACATGAAATGGCTGGAGCGGCAACCGTCGTTCGACCTCTGCCTGTGTCTGCATGAGGACTGGGAATCGCATGGCTTTTACATCTATGAACTGAACCCGGACAATCGGCCTTCGGTGGCGCAGGCCGTGGTTCAGCAAGTGGAGGAGGTTTGTCCCATTGACCGGTCCGAGGTGATCGAAGGACGTCCAGCGGCGGGCGGCATTATTCTCCCGAGCACCGACCCGCGATCCAGGCCGGACTGGCCTGAAGCGTTTTACCTGCTGACGCATAAGACTCGATTTTCCTGCACGCTCGAAGCGCCTTCGGATTTTCCCCTGCCCGTCCGCGTTGCGTCATTGGTGGCAGGTGTGAAGGCGGCAGTGGAGAGGGTGGCGCAGCTTCCTAAAACAGTCCAAGGCTAGCTTTCACATTTCAGCGGTTCAAAAGCTCAACCGTTCTTTCGGACGTTGGAAGTTGCATGTTGGACCGTTCACTTGTGGCCGTTGGCTGTTCGGTCTACCAACCCGCAGGGTTGGCAGATAGTAGCCGGGGGGCGCAGCGCCGCGAAGACCCCCGGTATTGGTTGTAAAGATTCCAGCATCCAGGAGGAATGCCAGAGCTCTGCGACCCCTGCAGGGTCGATGGGATATTCGGAACACGATCCGGGAGTGTCGCTTCCCGCCTTCGTTGCGCTACGGCGCGGCAAGCCGCTCGACCCCCGGCTGCTTTCTGGCAAGCCTCCGGCTTGCAGTGCATGTCGGCCTTCGCGCTTCTTACTTCGCGCTTCGCACTCTTTGATCCATCCAGGTCTGGCCGAGTTGAGTTAATGTTTCACCTTTGAGGAGCGCCTCAGCCATCGGAAACACAATCCGCTCTTCTTTATCAAAATGCTGGCGGCATAACACAATCACTCCCAGCAGCAGTTCCCGAGCTTGATCGGCATCCAGCGTTTTTTGCAACTGACCCAGGATTTCATCAATCTCCTCGTGCTCCTGGTGAAACGTCTCGCGGTGCCCAATCTGCTCGAAGCATTGTTCCAGCGGCCCCATAAACAACTCATCCTCGGTTCGCGTGTGGGCGCGCAGCACAGCATCCAGAAGCGCGGCCATGGTTTTCAGCTCGCCGATCGTCTGGGTCGATGGAGCTGTGGTTTCGACGTGGTCAAAAAGGTTGTGGAACACCAGGTGTTCCGCCAGCAAAGCTTCAGTGATTTTCATGAACAATTGCGATTCTCGGGATGGAGCGCCGGTGCGCGCGCCAATCCGCAGCACAGTTCTATCGCAATCCACAAGAGGACTCAATGCTGTTCCCGCTGATAGGATCGGTAGGGACATCGCTGTGCGATGTCCCCGGCCGCGTTCAGCGGGCGGAACAGTTCGTAACCCACCGCGCAATTGAGGCCCCACGTTGCGCCGCTGATGCGCGGCGCGGACGGCGCGGCAGCGCCATCCCTACCAACAATGGCAACGGTTCGGCTCGACTGGGGCGGGGCCGGTTTCTACCATCCGCGCATGAAACATTTTACCGGATGGTGTGTTTCGATTTGGATTCTGTTCGCCGCATCGGCGCAAGGCGCGGGTCCGGTTTTCAATATTCTGGATTATGGAGCGATCAGGGACGGGTCCTCGAACTCCACCGACGCCATTCGCCTGGCGATCCAGGCGGCGAAATCGGCAGGCGGCGGCACGGTGTATATTCCCGCCGGAGAATACGTGACAGGTCCCATCGAACTGGTGAACAACCTGGTCCTGAACCTGGACGCGGGCGCAGTCCTGCGATTTCCTGCGATGAAACTCCCCTTTACCCGCGGGCGCGAACAAGGCATCGAATGCATCACTCCGGTTCCGTTGATCGGTGGCGATCACCTTGAAAACGTGACGATCACAGGCCGCGGCGTGCTCACGACGGATAATGCCGCCTGGCTCAAGATCATGCCGCGGACAAAATCCTCCGCCGGCGATCCCGGATCGGCTTTCGGCCCGGCCTGGCAGCGGCTGTTGGGAGACCTGGAACAAAAAACACCGGCGCCCGACCAGGATTACCAGGATGCCGCGCCCGAACTCCGTCCCTCCTTCGTGCGCGTGATGAACAGCACCAACATATTGATTCAAGGAGTCCATTTCATCGGCTCCTCCATGTGGACAATCCATTTGTTATACGCGGACAATGCCGTGGTTCGCGATGTGATGATCGAGACGTATCCCGGGGTGCACACAGATGGGATTGCGGTGGATTCCAGCCGGAACGTGCGGATCTCCGGATGTTACATCGACACGGGGGACGATGGGATTGTGCTCAAGTCCGGGAAGGACGCCGATGGCCGGCGAGTGCGCCGGCCGACCGAAAATGTTTCGATCTCTGACTGCGCGGTGCATCACGCGCATGGGGCGGTGACGTTGGGAAGCGAGATTGCCGGAGGAATCCGGAATGTGGCCGCCAACAATATTACGTGTGACGGCACGCAGATCGGGATTCGGATCAAGAGCCGGCGCGGGCGCGGCGGGGTGATAGAGAACGTCCGGTTCAACAACTGGACGATGCAAAATGTCGGCCAGGCAATCAGTGTGACGAGTTATTACCTGATGGAAGGCGAAGTGAGATCGTCGGCGCAAGCGGTGTCGGAGAAGACGCCGGCATTTCGGAATATTGCGATCAGCCATGTGACGGTCGACAAAGCGCGGGTGGCGATGAACGTCGAGGGCTTGCCCGAAAAGCCGATTGACGGGTTGCGGATCAGCGACCTGATTGCAACGGCGAAATCGGGGTTCAAAGCTCAGAACACGGCGGGGCTGGAATTGCACAACGTGCAGGTGAACGCCGAGAGCGGATCGGCTTTTCGGATTGGGGATTCGCGCGAATTGGAGTTAGACGGCGTTTCGACGAGAAAAATATCCGAGCCAGCCCCTGTGATCCGGCTTGATCGCTGCCCAGGTGCGGTGGTGCGCAATTGCCGAGCGTTTGCAGGCACGGGTACGTTTTTGTCCATGGCTCCAGGCGAGTTAAAGCACTTGGTGCTGGAAGGAAATGCGTTGGAAAATGCGCGTCGGAAGACGGAGGAAACGCCAGCCAGCGCGCCGGTTTACGAGCCGCCTACGGATGAATAAGGCCGCGCGCAGCGCGGCCCTACCGGGGCTCTACTCCCATACCCAGTCATCCTCATCCGCTGTTGGACGGTAACCAACGGCCTCTCCTTTCATACGGGTGATCCCCGGTTTTTCTTGGGAAGCCGGAACGGGATCATGGGATATGGTCGAACCTCCATCGTCCCGGCCATTCCAAGCAACGGAGTAAAGAATGAATTTCCCGTCTGTGGTCCTGTGATATTTCAGCGGCAACCCATTGACGATGTCCTGCGGCAACATATCGATGTACTGAGGAACGAGCGAATCGAGAGTCTCGGGATAGCTGCCATGAGCAAGGTGATAACGTTCCAAGGCACAGGCAATCATGGCTTCGTTGACCAGCGATTGATTGAGGGCAAGGATTTTCCAGGCGCGCACGAGATTGGGCAGCGCCCAGGATGCGAAAGAAGTGTAAGGACTCGAACGTTTCAGTGCGTTCATCTCCCGGCTCACATCGTCCGCCTTTTGCGGGGAGACGGTCTTCGTTGAGGGATCGTAAATGTGAATCAATTTCTGCTGTTCCAATGCGTAGGCCGCCATGTTTTGATAGAGCCAACCTCGCGGGGCAAGTGGCGAAAATACCAAGAGCGAGGGCGTGAAAATCCTTCTTACCTTAAGACCTCGCGGGGCGAACCGCGAAAGCATAGTGACCGGGTCCAGCAGACTGTGCCACATATTCGTAGTCCCACGAGGCAGGGCTAGCCTCTGATTTCCAACCATAACCGGAGGGGTGCTTTCCAGTGTGCGACAGACCAATGCGCTTGCGTCCACAAACGCCTCCTGTACGAACGGCGACAATTGAGTTGCACCGAGCTGCTTTTGAAGGGCAACCAACTGCGGTTCGCGCCATGCCTTCACGCGCAAACCGTCACCAATGGTATTCGCGTAAAGTCCGGTGATAGCAACATCGACCATTGCCGAGACCAGCGTGATGGGCTTTCCTGTAGGACCCGGTTCAAGGAACCGGCGAATGTCATGCATCAGCGTCAATTCGTGCAGCGCATTTTCGGGCTCTTGCAGCAGCAAATAACACTGGGCGCGACGGGCAAGCATTTGGGCCACTACACGAAGGCCGACGAAATTTGGAGTAGGAATGTCGTATGTCTGTTCATAATCCCCATCGATGCGGGCGAAAGGCCGCTTTAAGGCTTCGCGAATCGTGTCAAGATCGGAAGCAAACTGATCGCTCCATGCCAGGTAATTGGTCGCGTCCTGAAGCGTGAGCCCTTCGATGGGTCCTGACGCCGAGTTCGTGCTCGCCATTCGTCGCGATAAATCCGTTCTTTCTCTTCCCACGAACCATTCCTGTATTTTGGGGGCTTTGAAGATGTTTTGATCATCTGGCACTGGAGGTGGGATATAGGCTCCCCAATCCAGTACGGCGCCTTTGGCCCGCAGTTCGCGTTTGCACTCTTCCCAAGCCCGTCTGCCGCTCCAATTCTCAACAGGGTAGAACAGGGCAACGAGGGTGCCAATCGCGGCCAGGGCAATCAGCACCCGCCGCAGGATTTTCCAGTTTGTTTTCACGTTTCAGCCACGACCAGCATTTACATCCAGTGGAATGCCGGAAGCGAGAAAAGGTTCAATCTATCGACCGGAATAACGAGCAACCACGGATGAACACGGATAAAGGATGTCGAGAGTCGAGTGTCGAGTGTCGAGAGCAAGACACCAGGAATGCAATCCGTCCTCGACTCTCGACCCTGGACCTTCGACCGCCTTAGTACGCTTCCATCCCGACGCACGTGCAGACGGGGTTGCGGTCGCCGTAGACGTTGTCGATGCGGCCGACGGCGGGCCAGAACTTGAATTCCCGAAGCCATGGGGCGGGGTATGCCGCGCGCTCGCGCGAATAGGGGCGATTCCAGTTTTCCGCCGAGACGACGTCGGCGGTATGGGGAGCGTTTTTCAGTAGGTTATTGAGGCCGTCGCTTTTGCCCGATTCAATCTCCACAATCTCTTCCTGGATCCGGATGAGGGCGTCGCAAAAACGATCCAGCTCAGCCTTCGATTCGCTCTCGGTCGGCTCGACCATCATGGTTCCGGGAACCGGCCACGAGATGGTTGGCGCATGAAAGCCGTAATCCATCAGACGTTTGGCGACGTCTTCGACGGTGACGCTTTTGAAGGCGCGCAAGTCGAGGATGCATTCGTGGGCCACCAGGCCGGCGTGGCCGGTGTAGAGAATGGGGAAGAATTTCCTGAGGCGGCCGGCGACGTAATTGGCATTCAGAATCGCATATTGGGTGGCCTCGATCAGGCCGGCGCCACCCATGAGAGCGATGTAAACCCAGGAGATGGGCAGAATCCCCGCGCTGCCCCACGGCGCAGCGGACACGGCGCCGCTCTCCGATTTGGATGCGGCATTTCGCGACCCGACATCGACGACGGCATGTTTGGGGAGGAAATCGGTCAAGTGCTTTGCGACGCCGATGGGTCCGACGCCAGGCCCGCCGCCTCCGTGCGGAATGCAAAAGGTCTTGTGCAAATTCAAGTGGCAGACATCGGCTCCCATGTCCGCGGGGCGGCAGAGGCCGACTTGCGCGTTCATGTTGGCGCCGTCCATGTAAACCTGCCCGCCATGGGCATGGACGATTTTGCAGATGTCGCGGATGGATTCCTCGAACACGCCGTGGGTGGAAGGATAGGTCACCATCAAGGCTCCCAATTCGTTCCTGTGCCGCTCGGCTTTGGCCTGCAAATCCGCCAGGTCAATATTTCCCTCGGCATCGCATGAGACCGGAACGACCTGGAATCCCGCCATGACCGCGCTGGCGGGATTGGTGCCGTGCGCGGATGTCGGGATGAGGCAAACGTTCCTGCGCTCTTCCCCTCGATGTGCGTGGTAACCGCGAATCACCAGCAGGCCCGCGTACTCGCCTTGCGATCCCGCATTGGGCTGGAGTGAAATTGCCGAGAATCCCGTGATCTCCGACAGCCATGCCTCCAGTTGCTCAAAGAGCATGTGATAGCCGCGCGCCTGCTTTGATGGCGCAAAGGGATGCAACTTCGCAAATTCCGGCCACGTTATCGGGAGCATCTCGACCGCCGCGTTTAATTTCATCGTGCATGAACCCAGCGGGATCATCGACGTCGTCAAGGACAGATCCTTGGATTCGAGCCGCTTGATGTACCGCATCATTTCGGTCTCGGAATGAAACCGGCTGAACACGGGGTGGCTGAGGTAAGCAGACTCCCGAAGGTCCAGGTCCGACGCATCGGCTTTCACGCGCAGCGCAATATTGTCCAGGTCGAATGCCGCCGCTTGATCGCCGTTAAACACCCGCCATATTTCCGCCACATCGGCTTCGCTCGTGGTTTCGTCCAGCGAGATGCCCAGGGCGCCCTCGTCAATGACGCGGAAATTCATCCGATGCTCTTCCGCGCGTTTCAGAATGTCGGCGATCTTTTTGCCTTCCGGATAAACCCGAATCGTGTCAAAGAACGGAAGTTTCGATCCCGTCCCCACGCGATGGCCCAGGCGTTCCAAACCTGCGGCCAGCACGCGCGTCAATCCGTGGATGCGCGCGGCGATCTGCTTCAGTCCCGCCGGGCCGTGATAGCAGGCGTACATGGAGGCGATGTTTGCCAGGAGGGCCTGGGCGGTGCAGATGTTGCTCGTGGCCCGCTCGCGGCGGATGTGCTGTTCGCGTGTCTGCAACGCGAGGCGCAGGGCTGGCCGCCCGCGCGAATCCTTGGAAACTCCAACGATCCTTCCAGGCATGTGCCGCTTGAACGCGTCGCGGGTTGCAAAAAAACCGGCATGCGGCCCTCCGTAAGCCATGGGCACTCCAAAACGTTGAGCGTTCCCAACAGCGATATCAGCGCCGAATTCGCCGGGAGGACGCAGCAAAGTCAGGCTCATTAAATCCGCGGCCACAACCAGGAGCGCCCCTGCCGAATGCGCCTTGGCGGCAAATGGATCGAACTTGTGGATCTCGCCGAACGTGTCGGGATATTGCACCAGCGCGCCGCAGACCTTTTCATCGAACAAAAACTCCTCATGCGGTCCGCTGACCACCCGGATCCCCAACGGCCGGGCGCGCGTCGCGACCACGTCCAGCGTTTGCGGATGGCAGGTTGAGGAGACAAAAAAGACATTTCTGCCTTCCTTCAGGTTGTGACACATGATCATGGCCTCGGCGGCGGCAGTCGCCTCGTCCAGCAGCGATGAATTGGCAATCTCCAGCCCGGTCAGGTCGGCGATCATGGTTTGGAAATTCAACAACGCTTCCAGCCGGCCCTGCGAAATCTCAGCCTGGTAAGGAGTATACGGTGTGTACCAGCCCGGGTTTTCTAGCATGTTGCGCTGAATCACGGCCGGTGTGATGCAATCGGAATAGCCCATCCCGATATAGGATCGAAACACCTGGTTTTGTGACGCGATGCTCTTGAGGCGGGCGAGGACATGGTATTCGTCGTCGGGCGCCGGCAGTTGAAGCGGGCGCCGGAGTCGAATTTGTTCCGGCACAGCACGGCCGACGAGCTCCTCCAGGCTGGTGAAGCCGAGGGTCTGCAGCATCTCCCGGGTTTCGGCGGGGCCTGGGCCGATATGCCGGCGGCGGAACACGTCTGGGTGCGCGGGGATGTTCGGGGCTGAAGGAGCGCCGGCCGATTCGGGGGCGCCGGCTTTCTTGTGATTCGTGGGTTCGCAAACAGACATGCGCTGAAAGTAAGTTTGCGCGCCGGCAAATCAAGGGAGAAGTGGGGGGCGGGGACGGCCTCGTCCCCGAGATCCTTTGGGTTTCCACAACCTCAGCGGGGACGAGGCCGTCCCCGCCCCGGGCTTGCGTTTTCGGGGTAAAAAGGTAAGTTTTTGGGTCGGTTCCCTAAGCCCAAAAAGCCCCAATAGGTAAGATAGCAAGTCCGAAAGAACACAATACATGGTGGTTTTTCGGCAAAGAATCCTGAAACAAAAGGTTGTGTCCGGGGGCCTGTTTTTCTACACTTGGTAAGTTCCGTAGGCGACTTGCAATTTCATTGGTTGCCGAGAAAAATTTATGTCTGAAGAAAACGTTTTGGAAGCGGCAGAAAACATACAAACCGGGCTCGAACCGCGCGAAAAATACGACGCGTCGAAGATCGACAAACTCGAAGGTTTGGAGGCGGTCCGCAAGCGGCCGGGAATGTATATTGGCGACCCCGACGAGCGGGGGCTGCATCATTGTGTGTTCGAAGTGCTCGACAATTCCATCGACGAGCACCTGGCCGGCTACTGCGACCGCATCGACGTGACCGTTCATGTGGATGGATGCATATCCATCCGCGACAACGGCCGCGGCATCCCGGTGGATGTGCATCCGAAGTGGAAGATCCCGGCTGTGGAGTTGGTGCTGACGAACCTGCACGCGGGCGGCAAATTCGGCCAGGGCGCCTACAAGTACTCGGGCGGACTGCACGGCGTCGGCGCCAAGTGCGTCAATGCCCTGTCGGACTGGTTCAAGGTGGAGGTTTCGCGCGATGGCAAAGTGTATTCGATGGAATTCGCCAAGGGGGTCACGACAAAGAAGCTCAGCGCCATAGGCCAGTCCAAGCACACCGGCACGCTGATCACGTTCAAGCCGGATCCGACGATTTTCACCATCACGACCGAATTCAAATTTGATGTGCTTGCCAACCGGCTTCGGGAGCTTGCGTTTCTCAATCCCGGCGTGGAGATCAGCCTGACGGACGAGCGGACGGAGAAGTCGGAAAAGTTTTTATACAAGAACGGCATTGAAGAGTTCGTGCGGCAACTGGGCCGGAACAAGCAGGTGCTCCACCCCAAACCGATTGCGCTTTCCGGCAAACGGCAGACCGAAGTCGATTCTCGCCAGGAAGACGTCTTTGTGGACGCTGTCATGCAGTACAACGACAGCTATTCCGACCAGATTCTTTGCTTCGCCAATTCGATTCCCAACACCGATGGCGGCACGCACCTGACCGGCTTGCGCTCGGCGCTGACCCGCGCCATCAACCAGCACGCCAAACAGAACAGCTTGTTGAAGGAAAAAGACCCGGCGATTTCCGGCGATGACGTCCGCGAGGGCCTCGTCTGCGTGCTCAGCGTCAAGCTGCCCAACCCGCGGTTTGAGTCGCAAACGAAGGTGAAACTCGTGAACACCGAAATCGACGGCATCGTGTCGTCGATTGTGTATGACGGGTTGATGACCTTTTTTGATGCGAACCCGCCGGTGGCGAAGAAGGTGATCGACAAGTGCCTGTTATCGGCGCGGGCGCGCGAGGCGGCGCGCAAGGCGCGCGAGACGGTGCGCAAAGGCGCGCTGACCGGGGGCGGGCTGCCAGGCAAACTGGCGGATTGCTCGGATCGCGACCCGGCAAACACGGAGCTATACATTGTCGAGGGTGATTCGGCCGGCGGCTCCGCAAAGCAAGGGCGCGACCGCAAGTTTCAGGCGATCCTGCCGATCCGCGGCAAGCTCATCAACGTGGAAAAAGCGCGCCTGGACAAGGTGCTGCAGAATAATGAAATCCGGACCATGATCACCGCGGTGGGCACGGGGATCGGGGATGGTGAAGGAGAAGGCGCGTTCAACCTGGAGAAATTGCGGTATCACAAAGTGATTATCATGACCGATGCCGACGTGGACGGGGCGCATATTCGCACGTTGCTCCTGACGTTTTTTTACCGGCAAATGCCGCAGCTGGTGAAGCACGGATTTGTGTACATCGCCCAGCCGCCGCTTTACCAGATTGCGCGCAAGAAGCGGGTGGAGTACGTGGATGACGATGCGCGGTTGAACAAGATTTTGATTGAGCTGGGGACCGAGGAAGTGCGCGTTCGCAATCTTGCCGACGGAACGGAGCTGACGAAAAAGCAACTCGCGGACATCCTGGAGTTGTTGGAGTCGCTGGACAAGTATGCGGCGGCGCTGCGGCGGCACGGGGGCGACTTTGCCGCTTACGTGGAGCATCGGGACAAAAATTCGCTGGAACTGCCCCGGCACCTGGTGAAGGTGCGCGATGGGAACAACGAAACGGTGCATTACTTTTTGGATGAGGAAGCGCTGGCGAAGTTCGGCGCGCAGAACCAGGATTTGCATCTGTTTGACGAGAAGGAATCTGACACGACGATGATTGAGAAGACGCGCAACGGCCAGAGCCGCCGCGCCCGGCACGTGGAGCTGCACGAAAGCAAGGCGATTGCGGACCTGTTGTCAAAGCTTGCGCACAAGGGTTTCAGCATGGAGCACTATGCCGCCCAGGACAAACCGCTGTTCGAAGCCGTCGAGGGCGAGGGCGAGCGCGAAACCGTGAAACCGCTGTTTTCCATTCCCGAGATTTTGTCCAGCGTCATGGAAGTGGGGCGGCGCGGGCTGCAGATCAAGCGGTTCAAGGGGCTGGGAGAAATGAATCCCAAGGAGCTTTTTGAGACCACGATGGACCCGGTGCGGCGCAAGCTGCTGCGGGTGGATTTGACCGACGCGGTGGAAGCCGAAGAGATGTTTACCAAGCTGATGGGCGAGGAAGTTGAGCCGCGCCGGCAGTTCATCGAAGATAATGCCCTGAACGTGCGGAACCTGGATATCTGAAGCCGTAACTATTCAGAAAAAGAACGAGCATAATCACGGATGAACACGGATGAACACGGATGCAAGAAGGTCGAGGGTCGAGATTCGGAGGACGAAGGCGCCCTCACCCCGTCCCTCTCCCATCCGATGGGAGAGGGTGGCCGGAGGCCGGGTGAGGATTCTTTTAATCCGTGTTCATCCGTGGTTGAAATGAATGGTTACGACTGAGGCCGGGCTGACAGGGGTTGCCCCCTGTCCTGACGCGAGACGCAACCCGGCTGACGGACCCATTTCAAATAATTTTTTATTATGCCTGAAGAGAGCAATGGACCTGATTTACCGGTGAGCAACACGCCGTTGTTCGCCGCCAATGAAAAGATCGCCAAGATCAATGTGGCTGAGGAAATCAAGAACTCGTTCCTCGACTACTCGATGTCGGTGATCATTTCCCGCGCGCTGCCTGATGTGCGGGATGGGTTGAAGCCTTCGCAGCGGCGGATTCTGTACGCGATGAACGATCTGAACGTGCAGCCCAACCGCAAGCACCTCAAATGCGCCAAAATCGTGGGCGAAACGATGGGTAATTACCATCCGCACGGCGACCAGGCCATTTACCCGACGCTGGTTCACATGGCCCAGCGCTGGGCGATGCGCGAACGGTTGGTGGACGGCCAGGGGAACTTTGGTTCGGTGGAAGGCGATCCCCCGGCGTCGATGCGGTATACCGAGGCGCGCCTGGCGCCCCTGGGCGCGGTGCTCATGGAAGACATGGAAAAGGACACGGTCGATTTCGTCCCCAATTACGACGAGACGCGGACCGAGCCGACGGTTTTCCCTGCCGCTTTCCCCAACCTGCTCGTGAACGGCGGCACCGGCATCGCCGTCGGCATGGCCACCAACATTCCCCCGCACAACCTGGGTGAGGTGATCGACGGCATCTGCGCGCAGATCGACGACCCGGCCATCACGCTGGCGGGGTTGATGAAGCATGTCAAAGGACCGGATTTTCCAACCGGCTGCATGCTGTGCGGGCTTGAGGGAATCAAGGATTATTTTAAAGGAGGCAAAGGCAGCCTCAAAGTCCGGGGCAAGGCCGGTGTCGAAGAGCTCAAGGGCGGCAAGCAGCAAATCATCATCACGGAAATTCCCTACAACGTGAACCGCGCGTTGCTGGTCGAACGGATCGCGGAGCTGGTGAACGAAAAGATCATCGGCGACATCACAGCCATTCGCGACGAGTCCGACGAGAACACGCGCGTGGTGGTGGAACTCAAGCGCGACGCCATCGCGAAGGTCGTCATCAACAATCTGTACAAGCACACGGCCCTGGAAAGCAGCTTCGCCGTCAATGCGCTGGCGATCGATCACGGCCGGCCCAAGACGCTTGGGCTCAAAGATCTCATCGCCTGTTACATCGAGCACCGCCGGGAAGTGGTGGTGCGCCGCACCAAGTTTGAATTGCGCAAGGCCGAGGAACGCGCCGAACTCCTGGAAGGCTATTTAATCGCGCTGTCCAACCTCGACGAATTCATTCGCATCATCCGCCACTCGGCCAATCGCGAGGAGGCCAGGATCAAGCTGCTGGCCTTTGAGTTTACCCGCGCGCAGGTCGAGAAAATGGCGATCCTGATCCGCGACGAGGCGCGCCTGGTTAATGGCCGGTATTCGTTGAGCGAAGCGCAGGCGAACGCGATCCTGGAATTGAGACTGTACCAGCTCACCGGGATGGAAATCGACAAGGTCCGCACCGAGTATCTACAGCTGATCGAGCGCATCAAGGATCTCCTGGACATTTTAGCCAAGGAAGCGCGCGTGCTGGCGATCATCAAGAGCGAGCTGAGGGCGATTCGCGAGAAGTACGCCGGCCCCCGGCTGACCGAGCTCGTGCCGGACGAAGGTGAAATTGCGATTGAAGACCTGATCGCCAACGAAGGGGTGATTATCACGATCACGCACACGGGATTGATCAAGCGAACGAATGTCAGTTCGTATCGATCCCAGCGCCGGGGGGGCAAGGGCGTGATTGGAATGGCGACGCGGGAAGGCGCCACGGAGGAGGACAATGATTTTATCGAGCACCTGTTCACGGCGAGCACGCACGATTACCTCATGTTTTTTACGAACAGCGGGCGGGTGTATGTCGAACGGGTGCATGAAATCCCGGACATGGGCCGCGCCGCCAAAGGGCGCAGCATCGCGAACCTGCTGGAATTGAAAGCGGGCGAGACCATCGCCGCCTTGATTCGCGTGATGTCAAAGACAGGGCCGACCAAGGAAGACGCGACGTGGAGACAACCGGGGTTTGTCTTCTTCGCCACCAAGAACGGCACGGTCAAGAAGACCCCGCTCGAAGATTTCGCCAATGTCCGAAAGGGCGGGATTATTGCCATCGGCATTGATCCTGAAGATTCGCTGATTCATGTCGAGTTGACGACCGGGCAGGACGAGATGGTGCTGATCACTCATGGCGGCATGAGCATCCGTTTCTCGGAAGAAAACGTCCGGTCCATGGGCCGCCCGGCGGGGGGCGTGCGTGGAATCAATTTGGATGCCGGAGATGCCGTGGTTGCGGTGGCGATTGTGGTGCCCGACGCCACGTTGCTGGTGGCCGGCGACAACGGAATCGGCAAGCGCACACCGTTTGATGAATACCGCGCCCAAACTCGTGCTGGCAAGGGGATCATCACGATGAAAACCAACGAGAAGACGGGCGGGGTGGTGGGCGCGCTGACGGTGAGGGATGCCGACGAGATTATGTTGATCACGACCGCGGGGCAGATGGTGCGGACGTTTGTGAGGGACATCCGCGAGGCCGGGCGAAACACGCAGGGCGTGAAGCTGATCGATCTTGCTGAAGGCGACAAGTTGCAGGCGATCGCCCCGGTGATCAGCGAGCAGCAGGAAGAAGCCGCTGTGGAACCAGACCTGGTGCCGCCGCCGGAACCTCCGTCGCAGCAATCAAATTAGAAAATGAGCATAACCACGGATGCACACGGATAAACCCAGCGCGGCAAGGCCGCAACCCCGGCCAAAAGCACCCTCACCCGGCCTCCGGCCACCCTCTCCCATCGGATGGGAGAGGGACGGGGTGAGGGCGCCTTCGTCCTTCGACTCCTTGGCGCGGCGAAGCGCAGCGAAGACGGCTCGACCCTCGACCTTCTTGCATCCGTGTCCATCCGTGTTCATCCGTGGTTGAAATAAATCGTTACGGCTAGAGGCAAGCATCATGCACAAAGGCCGGCTGGAAGCGTTTAGCGACGGTGTCCTGGCGATCATCATAACGATCATGGTCCTGGAGCTGAAGGCTCCGCATTCCGCCGAGTTGTCTGCCCTGAAGCCGCTCTTGCCCGTGCTCCTCAGCTATATCCTGAGTTTCGAAAGGCAAACTGTCTCCGGTCTTGTACGCGGCTGCGATTGCGGGTGCGTTCGTCCACGGATTGATCGCCCAGGCGCTGTATGTGCTGGTGGCGCTGATGTGGCTGGTCCCGGATCGGCGGATTGAACGGCTGCTTGCAGCAAAAAAAGAGACGCACCCCAACCGCGCCGACTCCGCAGGACCGTAAGCCGCACCACGGTGCTGATGGCGCAGGATGCCGCAGTTTTGGTTGGCGCCGGCGCCT
This sequence comes from Verrucomicrobiia bacterium, assembly GCA_035648815.1. GTDB lineage: Bacteria > Verrucomicrobiota > Verrucomicrobiia > Limisphaerales > BOG-1460 > DASRKU01. Next base: position 21,522 of record DASRKU010000433.1, read on the forward strand.
GGTTTCTGGTTCTGTTGGCCGGTCCAGAATGAAACGTCCTGCATACAAAAACGGGTGGCTCTTCGCCATTGCGGCCGTCGTGCTTGCGGGTGTGGCGCTGCTCGTGATGCTCCCCTCGATCTACCTGTTTCTGGATGACGAGGTATTTGGGCCTTCAAAGGGTCTGTTCAACCGGACGTTTAGAACCCCCGCCGTTGTGCGCGCCGCGTTTGTCGAGGAGATCGATCCCCGTCGAGCCCAGGCGCAAGTGGAGAAGCTGATGACTCTTTACCGGAGTCGCACCGGATCTTATGGATTACGCCGGACTGTTGTGGCGATGGAGGGCGGAAATGTTTCCAAGTTCGTTGCCACCGAGAACGGGAAGCTGACATTTATCGTCGACCTGACGCGATTCAAGGAAGGGAGCCGCGGTTTCGCGGTCGCTCATCCCAGTGGAATATCGCCGGTGACCGCCGCACAGAATACCAGCAGAGGCGTTCTGCTGTCGGAGAATGCCCGGATGTACGTGGTGTGCACCATCGCTGGCAGGGGTTCCTTTTTTTAATTCCGCGCGGCCGGTGGCCGCGTTCGTGAGAGCGCGGCTGTCCAGGAATAGAGTCAGCCGCGCTCTGACGAGCGCGGCCACGTCGGGATTATCCCATCTCCACCAGCACGTCGTTTTCCTTTTTCATGCTTGAGAAGGGAATCAGGTTGCCGGTGATTGGTTGTTGATTGAGGGTGATTTTCTT
>DASRKU010000434.1:0-10458 GCA_035648815.1 Verrucomicrobiia bacterium
GTCCCCGCTCCTAAATGAAACCTGAGCACCTCCACCAGCTCATTGCTGCCAGGCGAAACGCGACGGGACCCCTCGCGCCCAGTGATATCAAGAAAGGCTTTAAAGGCTGGTATGCTTCCAAACATCTGCCGCACTTTGACGCACCGGGCACGCGTCAATTCATCACTTACCGTTTGGCTGACGCATTGCCTGCAGCGCGGCAGCGTGAGTGGGAAGTGTTTCTTGCATTGGAAGACAACGAAGAAAAGCAACGCAAAATCCAGGGGTATCTCGACAAAGGATACGGCGAATGTTTTTTACGTGATCCGCGCATTGCGGACTTGGTGCAGGAGAATCTCTGGCATAACGACGGCGTGAAGTATCAATTGCTCGCGTGGGGGATCATGCCGAATCATGTACATTCGTTGGTCGAGATTTGGGACAGGCCGTTATGGGAAATCCTAAAAGGCTGGAAGAGCTATACTTCAAAAGCAGCCAACAAAATCTTGAGTCGGACCGGTACGTTGTGGGAGGAAGACTATTTTGATCATTATTTGCGCGACGACGATCATTATCGCCGGGTGGTCCATTATATTGAGTACAATCCTGTCAAAGCCGGCCTGGTGCAGGTTCCTGAGGCATGGGTCTGGAGCAGTGCGCGCTATCGAGGTGCACCTGGCCCTGTCGTGCCGGTGTTGACGCATCCCACGGCGAAAGGGAATCCTGCGCAATAGGAGTGGGGACGGCCCGTCCCCATTGTTTTTCAAAAACTTTCAACGGGGACGAGCCGTCCCCGCTCCTTTTCTTTCCTTGATTTTCGGGCCATTCAGGCTTTTGCTCTCAGCCGCATCCTATTGACAACCCAAACAGCAAACTGACGCCCCATGGCCTATAAAGACATTAAGCCGCCCGTCGGCGGCAAAATTTCCATTCAAAACGGCAAATTGTTGGTGCCCAATGATCCCATCCTGCCGTTCATCCGAGGCGATGGCACCGGGCCGGATATCTGGGCTGCCGCGGTCCGCGTGTTCGACGCCGCAATCCAAAAGGCTTACCAAGGCAAACGCAAAGCCGCCTGGTTCGAAGTGTTCGCCGGCGAAACTGCCAAGAACAAATTCGACAACTGGCTTCCCGACGATACCGTCGAAGGATTCAAGGAATTCCTCGTCGGCATCAAAGGACCGCTCACCACGCCTGTGGGCGGGGGCATTCGATCCCTCAATGTCGCCTTGCGCCAGATGCTGGACCTGTATGTCTGCCTGCGCCCGGTGCAGTGGTTCACCGGTGTGCCGTCTCCGGTGAAGCATCCGGAGAAGGTGAACATGGTGATTTTCAGGGAAAACACCGAAGATATCTACGCCGGGGTTGAGTACGCCCCCGGCACCGCGGATGCCCAGAAGGTCCTGGATTTTCTGGCCAAAGAGTTCCCTAAAAGCTTCGACAAAATCCGGTTTGGCACCCGGTCAAAGGCCGAGGAATTCTGGCGGGCGGTCGGGACGCCGGATTTTCCGTCGGACGTGCGAGTCGGCGTCGGCATCAAACCCGTCAGCTACAGCGGATGCGTGCGGTTGATTCATAGTGCGATCGGGTACGCGATCAAGTTCAGGCGCAAGAGCGTCACCCTCGTGCATAAGGGCAACATCATGAAGTTCACCGAGGGCGCTTTCCGCGACTGGGGTTATGAAACCGCGAAGAAATATTTCGGAGCGGTTGAGATCGAGGGCGGCCCATGGTGCCGGATTCCCGAAGGCAAACCCGGCGCAGGCATCGTCATCAAGGATTGCATAGCCGACATTGCCCTGCAGCAGGTGCTGACCCGGCCGGAAGATTTCGACGTGCTCGCCACGCTGAACTTGAACGGCGATTACCTGAGCGATGCGCTGGCCGCGCAGGTGGGCGGCATCGGCATCGCCCCCGGCGGAAACATCAATTATATCTCCGGCCACGCAATCTTCGAGGCGACACACGGGACGGCTCCCAAGTACGCCAATCAGGACAAGGTGAACCCGGGCAGCGTGGTGTTGAGCGGGGAAATGATGTTTCGCTACCTGGGCTGGACTGAAGCCGCCGACTTGATCCTCAAAGGCCTGAACGGCGCGATCACATCCAGGCGCGTGACCTATGATTTCGCGCGTCAGATGGATGGCGGGACGGAAATCAAGTGCTCAGAGTTCGGGGATAACATCATCGCCCACATGTAGGCCGGGGAGGCGTTACCGGTGTACAAAAGTTGTTTGAAGGATCTTTTCGGAAAGGCTTTAACAGAAGATAACAAAGGTAACGAAGATTCATCTGACGCCAGCAGCCTGAATGGGCAGGACCAAACCCTTCGTTTCCTTCGTTTGCTTGGTGTAAAAGGTTTTTCTCCCAATTCGATCCAGCCTTGATTCAAATGCCCTGGTTGCCGATGATTTGCCCGTTGCTATGAAAACATTCCTCCGTTTTTCCCTGGTTGCAGCCATTGTCTTCCTTGTTGCCGCGACGCCGGCGCAGGTGCAGAACCACGAGCCTGCTTCGCGGTTTGCGATCCCGGAGACTAACGATGGTCTGCCCGGTTCCGGGCCGATCCGCCGCTACGATTGGTTTCGCAAACTTTGGTCCGACCGCCGCACTGCATGGGCGGACCGGCTGCAGCAGGATCAGCATGCCGTTGTGTTCCTGGGCGATTCCATCACTCAAAACTGGGGCGATCATCTCGGAGACAGCTTCCCAGGAGTCAAAGTCGCCAACCGCGGCATCAGCGGCGACACCACCCGCGGCGTCCTCATCCGGCTGGATCAAGACGTTCTTGCACTGCATCCCGACGCTGTCGTTCTCCTGATCGGCACCAATGATCTGGAAGAGGGAGCTGATCCCGAAACGATTGTCGGCAATTTCCGATTGATCATCGCCGCCCTGGAAGGGCAGAACATGCCCATCATTGTTTGCCAGGTATTCCCCAGTTCGGAAACCATGAAGCGGCCGGCCGCCAGCATAAAGAAAGTCAATCAACTCTATGCTGCCGCGGTGAAAGGCGACCCCAGAATCATCCTGCTGGAAACATGGCCGCTCTTTGCGACGCGGAAAGGCGACGCGCGGATCGACGAATTCCCGGACCTGCTGCACCCCAACCAGGTCGGATACGCAAAATGGGCGGCGGCAATTCGCCCGATTTTCGCAACCCTCGGGCTCATGGATACCGAGCCCGACCGCTTTACGCCCGAACCGGGCTTCGTCAGCCTGTTCAACGGACGCGACCTCACAGGATGGGGGTATCGGCCGACATCAGACGCGGACATACAGAGCGCGAGGAAATGGCAGAGCAGCGATCCGGGTGCGGCCGCCTGGCCAATTGTGACAAAGCCCGTGCGTTTCGACGGCCAAATGAAAAGTCAGGACGGCCGTTACGTGGTGAAGAACGGGCGTCTCATTGTCACGACCCCGTCGGAAGGCAGAAAAATCCAGGCGCTGTGGACAACGCGAGAATTTTCGAAGGATTTTGTTTTGAAGCTGGAATTCCGCGCCACTCCCAACACCGACAGCGGAATCTTCATCCGCCAGCCGCAGCTTCAATGCCGCGATTACCTGCTGGCCGGGCCTTACAATGATCTGAAAAACTACAAACCCCAGGATTGGAACGAAATCACGGTCACCGTGAAAGGTGGGGAGGCTCAATGCACATGTAACGGGGAAATGCTTGAGAAGTCCATGAAAGTCCCGGCCAACGGTCCGATCGGACTTGAAGGTGACCGTGGGCAAATGGAGTACCGCCACGTCCGCCTGCAGGAGTCGCCGTAGCGGCTTCGTAGCAGGCGACGTGAGGAGACTTTGACTTGGAATGAAAACTCCAGCACCACCAGAAGGGATTTGAGTCTCGTCACCTCGACTTCTACAAAACAACCGTCAAATCTCATCCGCCCACCAATGTTATTCCCACCAGGTTAGGATTGAGCAGGAAAAGATCAGTAAAAATGCGCAGTTGACATTCTCCCGCCCGCGAATCAGGATCGACCGTCGGGGAAGTGAGACCAATAACCCAGGCTTCTTGATCCGCTCAGCGTCAAACATCGACTCATGTCGAACTGTACTTATTCAATTACCCTCATCCCAAATCACGAAGACCAACATATGAAAACCAGCATCAACTCCCGCCAAAGTTCATTGAAAGCTGTATTCTCCACGCTCCTCCCCGTCGCGGTTGTTTCCTTATTCGCTGGCATTGCCCCGATCTGCTCCGGCCAGGTCATCACAGACTTCAACTTTGATTCTTTGACACTGGGCAGCGCATTGCCCACCACTGCTTCAAGCGTCGATAGCTATCCGCAGCACACCGTGTATTCCGTGGGCGGTAACCCGAATGACCTTGATCCAAGCATCAGCAACCCATTGACCGGAACAGCTACGGTGCAAAACGTCGGGGGGCTCTCGAAAGCTGCCGTGATGAGCACGACACAGGCAGGTACCGGCGCGCTCTATATTGACACACAGATGCTGTTCACCACTCCGACTATGGACCTGAGCTTCGACATTGACGTGGTGACGACTCCAACGACCGGTCTTGCGCAAGGTGGCGTGGGCGCGCCGAATGGCCAGGCCTTTGCCATTCAGGTGTTCGGGTTGGACGCTCAACGGCTGCTTCGCTTCGCGGTCTCGCCGACCAGCGGCACGGGAGGGGACTTCGGTTATCGCCTGCCCGGAGGCAGCGGAGACCTGGTTAGCTTTGGATCTTACATTGATGGGGAGACGCATCACGTGGACATCCAGGCTGATTTCGGCACGAGCACAATGGATATTTACCTCGATGGAATTCAAGTGGTAACCGGCGCCGCGTTAGTAAGTCCCGGGACCGGAGTCTCCGAGGTTTTTATGTTTCAGAACGGAGTCGATGGGCAACTGAACCAGGTCGCGCTGGATAATATCATTGTGTCCGTCCCCGAGCCCTCGATCTGGGGATTGGCTTTTAGCGGCATTGCCATGCTCGCCGGCCTCCGTCGGTTCGGTCGCCGCTCGGCCTAAACAAGGCTCCGACGGTCTTAAAGGACAATGGCGTCCTTGGAAAGAGCTGATCGTGAACCGGAATTTTAATTGTACCATCCAATAAAGAATTCATCCGTGTTCATCGTGCGACGGATTTGCTGAAATCAGTCTTTGGCGCGGCGACGAAGTAGTGCAAGACTTCCGCGGCTTCGCGGCTTCGCGTGAGGCGCAAATGGGTGCCGCACTTCACTTGCGTTTGGGTCGGACTTGGGTAAGTTAGGGCAATGAAACCTCAGAACGCAACCTTCGGGGGGGTCGTGGGTACACTCTTCATCTTTATTCTCTCTGCCAGCCTGACAATGCCCGGTGTGGCCCTGGCTCAAAGCCAGGCGATTTATACTGATTCCCTGGTCAATGGCTGGTCAGATGGAAGTTATAATTCCGCGCGGAACTACGCCACCACCTCGCCTATCCATTCCGGCAGCGATTCCATAACCGTCACCATCACCAGCGCCTGGGGCGCCCTTCAGTTGCAGCATGCTGCCATGTCGAGTAGCGCCTATTCCAGCCTTAGCTTCTGGCTCAACGGCGGCACAAGCGGCGGCCAGCAACTCCAGCTCTATGGCAACCTGGGCGGTGTGGCTCAGAGTGGCCGTTTCTATTTGAACACTCCGGTCGCCGATACCTGGCAGCTATACACCGTTCCGCTGTCGGCGCTCGGTGTCGCCAACGCAGCGAATTTCACCGGTTTCGCAATCCAGGACTCCGTTGGTTCCCCCGAGTCCACGTTCTACGTGGATGACATTCAGTTGGTCAGTTCGGCGGCGCCCAGTCTGACGCACTTGACGATTAACGCCGCCCAGCCGATCCGCACGGCGGATGCGCGCTGGTTCGGAATCAATGCGGCCCAGTGGGATCCCAGTTTCGACACGCCGCAGACTGTCACCGAGCTGAACACGATGGGCACGCGCGCCCTGAGATTTCCGGGCGGGTCCAATTCCGACGAGTATCATTGGAGTTACAACCGGCAGAATAACAACAACTGGACCTGGGTGACGAGCCTGGCCAATTTCATTCACGTGATCACAAACATGAACGGGCAATCGATGATCACGTTGAACTATGGAACCGGTTCGACAAATGAAGCGGCGGCATGGGTGGCGTATGTCAATGCGCCCACAGCCAGCACCCAGGCTTTAGGCGTGGATCCCGCAGGCACCAATTGGTTCACGGCCGGTTATTGGGCTGCCATGCGCGCGTCCGCACCCCTCGGAGTGGATGACGGCCGCAATTTCCTGCGCATCTCCCGGTCTGCCCCTCTGGGATTCAAGTATTGGGAAGTCGGCAATGAAGTTTACGGCTCCTGGGAAACAGACAACAATAACGTGGCCCATGATCCTTATACCTACGCGCTGCGCGCCAGGGATTATATCTCGCTGATCAAAGCGGTTGATCCGACCGTCAAAGTGGGCGTCGTCGTCACACCCGGCGAAGACAGCTATGCTAACAACACCAGTCATCCCGTGATCAATCCCCGCACGGGACAGACCCACAATGGCTGGACGCCGGTGTTGCTGGCGACTCTGAACAGCCTGGGCGTCACGCCGGACTTTCTCGTTCATCATCGTTATCCCCAGAATCCGGGCGGGGAAGATGACACGGGGCTGCTGATATCCTCGACTTCATGGGCGTCAGACGCGGCGAACCTGCGCCAGCAAATCACCGATTACATGGGCGCCAACGGCACCAACATCGAATTGACGTGCACGGAAAACAATTCGGTATCTTCGAATCCCGGCAAACAATCCACGAGTCTGGTGAACGGTCTGTTCATGGCGGACAGCCTTGCCGCGTTGATGCAGACCGAGTTCAACGGCCTGTTCTGGTGGAATCTGCGCAACGGCAGCACCAGCGGCACCGGCAACAACAGCGCCTCGCTCTATGGCTGGCGGTTGTATGGCGATTACGGCGTGCTGGAAGGAACGGATATCTATCCCCCTTATTACGCTGCCGAACTCCTGCGCAATTTTGTGCAGACCGGTGACACGGTGATGTCCGTGGCCAGCGACTATTCGCTACTCTCCTCGTATGCGGCCCAGCGGCTGAATGGCACCTTGACGATTCTGACCATCAATAAGAGTCCCAGCAACACCGCGACGGGGCAGGTGGCGGTTGCCGGCTTTACCCCGGGACCCAACGCCACGGTGTATTCCTATGGTATTCCGCAGGACAACGCGGCGCAAAGCGGCACCGGTTCGCCAGACGTTGCCCAGTCGAGCTTTTCGGGCTCCGGAATCAACTTCAGCTACGCTTTCCCGCCCTACTCCGCCACTGTGCTGGTGCTCTATCCGCCGCCGGTCACATTCCTGGCGGTTGCGATCCGGCCCGCGGCAAGCCAGGTCGTGTTCCAACTCCAGGGTCAAGCGGGCGTTCCTTATGTGGTCCAACGCTCGACCGACCTGATCGCATGGACCCCGATCAGCACCAACACGCTGGCCGGCAATTCGGTCACCATCACCAACTCCATGGACCCCTCGCTGCCGGCACAGTTCTGGCGCGCCGTCTGGCAGCCGTAGCCTTAAAAGCAGTCGAGGGTCGAGAGTCGAAGGTCGAGAGAAACCTGCCTCACCCAGCCCCTCTCCCGTCCGACATGTCCGCCGTAGTTCTTAACGAAGGCGGATGGCAGAGGGACGGGGCGAGGGCTCTTCGGCCCTCGGCCCTCGACTCTCGACCCGCTTCAAATCCGTGTTCATCCGTGGTTAAATTTCCTTTTCCGGACCCGGCCTACTTCACCGCCTGCATCTGCGCTTGCAGCTCGCGGTGATTCACCTTGCCGGTGCCGAGTTTTGGAATCTCTTTCACCACTTTGATCTCGCGCGGGGCGCTGAGATTTGTCAGGCCTTTGACTTTGATCGCGTCGCGAATTTCCGCCAGGGTCAGCTTTGGCTCGTTGGTCACCGCGATGAGCGCTTCGCCTTTGTCCTCATCGGGCCGGGTGATGACGGCGACCTGGCAGCGCAGGCCATACTGCGGAAAGGCGCCTGCCAGGGCATCTTCGACTGCTGTCAGGCTCACCATTTCGCCGCTCACTTTGGCAAAGCGTTTCATCCGGCCGAGGACGTGGAGGTAACCCTCGGCATCCACGCTCACCACGTCGCCGGTGTCATACCAGCCGCCGAGGGCAAGGAATTTGGCGTTTGCATCCGCGTTCAAGTAGCTTTTCATCACGTTGGGCCCGCGCACGAAGAGCCGCCCGCCATCGGCCACCCCTTCGGCAGGCTCCAGTTTGTAGTCGATGCCCGGAAGCAGACGGCCCACCGAACCGTATCGAGGCTCCAGGGGCGTGTTGAGACTCACGCACGGGGAGCATTCGGTCGCGCCATAACCTTCGAGGATGCGCACGCCGTATTTCTGCGCCCAGATTTGCGCGGTGCTTTCCTGCAACTTCTCCGCCGCGGCAAACAGGTACCTCAGACTGCGGAAGTCGTACGGATGCGCCTTGCGCGCGTAGCCGTTCAGGAAGGTGTTCGTGCTGATAAAGATCGTGCAATTGCGATCGTACAGGGCGGAAGGCACGGTGCGGTAATGCAACGGTGAAGGATACAGGAACACATAAAGCCCGCGCACGAGCGGCACGAACGTCCCCACAGTAAGGCCGAAACTGTGGAAGAGCGGCAGGCAATTGAACAGTCGGTCGCGATCGGTGAAATCGGTGACGGCCAGCATCTGGCGTATGTTGGCCAGGATATTTCCGTGCGTCAGCTCAACGCCCTTGGGCACGCCTTCGGAACCGCTTGTGAACACGATGACGGCTGTCGAGTCGGTCGGGAGCCGGGACCCGGGTGTCGAGAACCGATCGAACGCATGGCGCAGAAGGGCTGTCAGTTTTCGCCCGCGGCTGATGGTTGCGCGGATGTCTTCGAGATAAAGGACATCAATGCCGGCTTTCACGAAATCATCCGCGTTAAGCCTGGCGCGTTCGAGAAAGGCTCGGGAAGTGACGATATGTTTCAGCCCGGCGAGCCTGGCGCAAGCGAGCATGGTGGGTATGCCTGAGGAGAAGTTCAGCATGGCGGGGGCTTTGCCCAGCGTCCATATGGCCAGGATGAGGACCGGCGTGGCATTGACATTGGGCAACAACACCCCGACCCGCTCGCCGCCCGAAACGGCATGGTCCAAAGCATGCGCCAGCACGTCCGCCCCCACCATCAGCTTTCGATACGTCAGCGATTGCAGCGTTGCGTCTTCAAGGATGATTTGGCCGGGGATTTTACGTGCCGTTTCCGCCACCGCGTCCAGGAGGTTATGAGGGCCGAAAGTCATCTCGACCTCGAACTGCTGCCGGACCATCTGGTCGCGAAGCCAGTTGGTCAGCACCGCCCGCGCGCGGCCGGTTCTGATGTCCCCGAGTTCGGGCGCGGCCGGGGCGGCGCTGAAATGCACGGTCACTTTGGGGAACAATTGTTTCCAGCCCGGGTTGGGGGAAAGCGGCAGCCGGCCGCCGCCGCGCAGGTAAGCCGTGATGACTTTAGCCCTGGTTTTGAAAATCAAAAACCCGGTGCCGTCGAACAGTTTCATTAACGTGCCCGTGCGCGACAACCTGCCTTCGGCAAAGAGCACAAGCCGTCCGCCGGCTTTGAGAAATTCCGCTATGCGTTTGACCGCGTACGGAGAATTCGTGTCCAAGGGGAGCGTGTAGTGGTTGACCATTATTTTTCGGTGCAGCCAGCTCCTCTGCGCCGCGCCGCTTGACGTGACAAACCTCCAATCGTCCTCCAGGCAGACCCAGAAAAACAGCCAGTCGATCCAGGACAGGTGATTCGGGATCAGGAGCACCGGGCCGGGGGTTTTCAGCGCGTCGACGTTGTAAGCGCGGAAGCGCAGAAAGACCCGGAGCAAAAAGCGGAAGACAATTTTCATTGCTTCAGCAAGTGCACCATTGGCGCACGCCCAGGTCAAATTTGAAATATCAATGCGACAATTGAAATTTGAAGGAACGCATCAATCCAGCAAGCAGGACTCACCCGACCCTCACCCTAACCCTCTCCCGTCCGACGGGAGAGGGAACAGGGGGCTGATGCAATGGGTCGAATTGCGCCACGGTTTGCAACCCACGCGTCCATCTATTCTCCCTCTCCCGTCGGACGGGAGAGGGCCGGGGTGAGGGCACGTTTTAAGTCTTTGCACATCTCAAATATCAAATATCAAATCATCCCTCGGGGTGTGGTTCCGCCTTTGGACGGTAGAGGACGACTACGTTGCCGACGCGGGTGATGAGCTGGCTGCCGCTCTTTTCGGCCAACTGTGGAGTGAGCTCCTTCTTCTGATCTTTGAAATGGTCGAACTTCACCTTCAGCAGTTCATGATGCTTCAGCGCGTCGTCCAGCGCCGCCAGGAACTGCGGGCTCAGGCCTTCCTTGCCAATCTTCAGCGTCGCTTTGAGTTTCTGGGCACGTGCCTTGAACTCCCGAATTTGCGCGTTGTTCAGTGAAACCATGGATTAAAATCTACTCCATCCAATTA